>JAQUYZ010000184.1 GCA_028691625.1 Eubacteriales bacterium | reverse complement strand
GCTAACGCTACACTCGTCGTAGATTCGCCTTATAAACAAATAAGCCAGATACCCCTGAATTAAAATAAATTTTATTCAGGGGTATCTGGCTTATTTGTTCGCACGGCTTCATTTTTCGCAAAAAGAAACTCTGAAATGCAAAACATTTCAGAGCTAATGACAAACTTTATTATCTTCTTTCATCCAGACTATACTGTCGGCCTCGGAATTTCACCGAATCATGCCTTGCGGCTCGTGGGCTTTACCACCGGTGGGGAATCTCACCCCGCCCTGAAGAACTTATTCAATTAAAGTCATGATACCATCCACTTGATTCATTGTCAAGCTGGAGAATTCTTCAAATATTCACTGCTGCGCGGGCAAGTCCTGCTGCGCTGCAGGTTTTGGGGTCTGCTCCTTATTCACAGTATTGACTTCCAGCTTCATCTTAAGATTCTTGTTTTCCTGCTCCAGCGCATGGATGGCCTTTGCCGAGCTCTTTATTTTCCCCTGACATTTAATCCAGCGGACCAGACTGAGCAAAAACACGACCAGGGCCCCAAAGGCTGCTGAAATTAGTATGACCAGAGCCTGGGAAATAGAAAGCTCCATCGTCAGAAAGCTGATATCCACCGCTCCTGCGTTTTGTAATGCGAAGACAGCCACGAGCAATGCGAAAACCAAAGCCAAAACAAATTTCCAATCCATGTACAAACCTCCCAATCTTTCTTTTAAAATCTTGATCATGCCGCACGAATGTGCGTCATGTGAGAATCAGTGCTGTTTTATTTTCCGATCGCATGGAGTGCGGCTCGTTTTCCGTGAATCACCGTAGTGTCAAAGAGAGGCGCCTGCGTATCACTTTGATTGATCAGAAGGCCGATTTCGGTACAGCCAAGAATGACTCCCCGTGCTCCCTGCTCCATCATGCCGTCGATGATTCTTAAATACTCTTCTCTGGACTGACCGGATACGATCCCAAGGCAAAGTTCCTGAAAAATGATCGCATTGATCCGTTCCCTGTCCTGTTCTCCGGGGATCATCACCGATATGCCGTTTTTCATCAGCCGATCCTTGATGAAGTCCTGTTCCATCGTATATTTTGTGCCCAGCAAGGCCACTTTGTCAATCTTTTGTTCTTTCAGCTCCGCGGCAGTAACCTCTGCGATATGCAGAATCGGAATTGAAATGCTTTCCTGAATGAGGTCTACAACCTTGTGCAGTGTGTTGGTACAGATCATAATAAAATCGGCTCCCCCCTTTTCCAGGCGGAGTGCCGCATCCGTCAAAATGCCGGCAACTGTTTTCCAGTCCCCGGCGGTCAGGCATTCCTCAATTTCATGAAAATCCAAGCTGTAAAGCAGACACTTGGCTGAGTGAAATCCTCCCAGCTGTGCCTTTATCGTTTCATTTATAATCTGATAATATGTAACCGTGCTTTCCCAGCTCGTTCCTCCGATCAATCCTATCGTTTTCATCTTTTCACCCTTGCCGTTCCGCTGTGGGCAGGCATTCCTTTCCATATCACTGAGTTCCGGGCACCGTCTTGAAAACGGACAGTTCTCCCCGTAGGTTCGTTGCCATAAGCTTTTTGACCATGTTCAGATCATGCCGCAGGCTCAGCAGATAATAGAGCTTTGTAACCGCGGCCTCCACCGTCATGTCATATCCGCTGACAGCCCCGGCTTTGGCAAAGCTGTGGCTTGCTTCATACTCTCCGATCATGGCGGAGCCTCTGAGACATTGTGTGCATACGACAATAACAGTGCCGTTTTCCTCAGCCTTTTCCAGAATTCTGCTCAACGCTCCTTGATTCTCCGGGATATTGCCCGCTCCAAAAGCCTCAAATACGATCCCCTTCAGGTCGGAGGTCAGGATATTCTCAAAGATCTCAAATTGGATGCCGGGAAAGATTTTCAGCACGGCGATCTGCTGCGGATCAAACTCATACAGCTTCAGTTCCATGCCTGCTTCCCGTATCACGCCCTCATTGATGGTAATCCTTACCCCCGCTTCTCCGAGAGAGGGATAATTGGGGGAATCAAAAGCAATCAGGTCATCGGAGCTCACCTTCGTGGCTCGATTGCCCCGGTAAAGCTCATTGCCGAAAAAAAGGCAGACCTCGGGCACATGATAATTACCGGCAATCATCAGAGAGGTGATCAGATTGTCGCGGGCATCGTTTCTGATTTCGCACAGTGGAATTTGAGATCCGGTCAGAATCACGGGTTTTGACAGTCCCTCAAGCATGAAGGACAGCGCGGAGGCCGTGTAGGCCATGGTGTCCGTTCCGTGAAGAATTACGAATCCGTCGTATCGTTCATATTTTTCCTTGATATCCCGTGCGATCTTGACCCATTCCTTGACGGATATATTGGAGGAGTCCAGAAGAGGATCGTATTCGATGAGATCAAATGCGGGAATTTCTTCCGAATTCAGCTCATTCATTCCGGTAAGAATGGTTTGCATAAAACCCTTCTTCGGCGCATATCCGTATTTTGTTCTTGCCATACCGATGGTTCCGCCGGTATGAATCAGGCAAACCTTTTTTCTCATGGATTCCTCCGCTCTTCACTTCTCCTTGTTTTCGCCTTCACTTCGTTTTGCTGTTATGATATTATATCATGTAGTATGGTTCTGTAAACAGGATTCAATCCAACGAACTTCAAAATCAGATGACGAAAGGAACGGTGACCAGTATGGAGTCAGCCATCAACCAGGCAATTCGGGATAGAATTTTCGACCGGGCGGAAGAGGAGTACAAGAAATTTCAGAGCAGTCTGATCCCGGGAGAGGACCGGCTGCTGGGCGTCCGCATGCCTCACCTCAGAGAACTGGCAAAGGACATCGCCCGGAACAACTGGCGGGAGTATCTGGATAACGCTCAAGATGAATATTACGAAGAAATCATGCTGCAAGGCCTGGTCATCGGATATGCAAAAGCGGAACCGGAAGAACTACTCGGATACACTGCCCGATTTATACCGAAAATTACAAACTGGGGAGTCTGTGACAGCTTCTGTACCGGATTAAAGCTTGCCAGGAAGCAACCCGGGATGGTTTGGGAATTTATCCAGCCTTATCTCCGGTCAGAAAAAGAATTTGAGATTCGTTTCGCCGTGATCATGATGCTGGCCCATTTCATCACGGATGATTATATCGACCGGATTCTATCCGGTCTGGATCAGGTTCACCACGAAGGCTATTATGTAAAGATGGGCGTCGCCTGGGCGATTTCTGTCTGCTTTGTGAAATATCCGGTTAAAACCATGTCGTTTTTGAAAAACTGCGATCTGGATGATTTCACCTTCAACAAATCTCTGCAGAAGATTCTGGAATCCTATCGGGTAGACCAGGAATCAAAAGCAATCATACGCAGCATGAAACGAAAATAAAAAATGGTTTTTCTTGTACGAAAAGACCCAAGCAATATAACTGCTTGGGCTTTCATTTCCATTAAAAATACCTGCACGCTGAAGCGTTTTATTCGGCAGACTGTCCGCCGCCTCCCTTTATTCTCTCAATCTTAGCCTGAAGTTCTGCAATGTTGTTCTGACCGATCATAATCTTTCTGCACTGATCCGCAACCAAGCTGTTCGGATCATCCTTCTCTTTATCGAATATCACTTTGCCAATCTCAATGAATCGCGCATCGATCTGCTTCTGTTCTGAGGAAATACTACTGTTCAATTTGGTGGTTTCTGCGAATTCACTTGCTTTGTCTGCCGCGGTTTCCGCAACGCTTCCTATTTTTTTACCCAGGTTTTCTAAAAATGCCATACTGCACTCCTTTCATCACCCTTATTTTTCTGTTTCAATCATACATCGTAATTTTTTATTCCGCAAGTAAAAAAGAAGCCCGCATCAGCTTGATCTCCTGCGCGTAGCCCGGCAGTTCATTCGGTGTTTCCAGAATAAAAGGCAGGCTGCGCAGTGAGGGGTGCTTGATGATATTTGTAATGGCATGCAGACCGATCACACCATCCCCGATCTTTTCATGGCGATCTTTGTGGCTGGCAAAGGCATTCTTACTGTCATTCAGATGAATCGCACGGAGTCTGTCAAGACCGATATACTTGTCAAACTCATTCAGCACACCGTCCAGATCATTTACGATATCATATCCTGCATCATGCACATGACAAACATCAAGACAAACCCCTACCTTCCGGTCAAGGTTTACTTTCTCAATGATCGTCCTGAGCTCCTGGAATGTGCTTCCCACTTCGCTCCCTTTTCCTGACATGGTTTCAAGAAGAACCACGGTGGTTTGCGTCGGTGTCAATATGAAATTCAGCGCACCGGCAATCAGCTCGATCCCTTTTTCGGTTCCCTGGCCTACATGACTGCCGGGATGAAAATTATAATAGTTGTTTGGCAGATGCTCCATCCTTACCAGATCATCCATTAAAACCTCAAGGGCAAATTCTCTGGTCCGCGGTTCGGCAGAGCAGGGGTTCAACGTGTACGGAGCATGACCGACCAGAGGAGCAAAGTCATTGTCCTCCATCAATTTCAGTAATCCTTTCACATCGTTTTCATCGATCCCCTTTGCCTTGCTCCCCCTGGGATTTCTCGTAAAAAATTGAAAGGTGTTTGCATCAATGCCCAAAGCTTCTTTTCCCATATGTGAGAAGCCCTTTGATGCGGATAAGTGGCAACCGATGTTCAACATGTCGTGTTCCTCCTGCTTTTTTATTGATCGTTGAAATTGCATATCTCTGGAATGAGAATGTTATAATAAAAATGATTTTACCCATATATTTGGCAATGTACGCTGTTTTCCTTTCAATAGATTATATAAATTTCCTTATCCAAAGTTCACCCCCAAAGTTCACCCCGTTCCGCGA
>JAQUYZ010000183.1 GCA_028691625.1 Eubacteriales bacterium | reverse complement strand
GAAGGCATCCTGACCGGTGTAGGGGAAAGCCTTGCCGATATCGCCGACTCCATCCTGGAAATGGGCAGAATCGGTGCAAAACAGGTACGCGTCATGAGCTTTGTGCCGCAGCAGGGGATCCCCATGGAGAGAGTGAAAAAGCCGGATTCCCTGCTTGAATTGAAAATTATAGCCATCATGCGGCTCATGTATCCCGGTGCACTGATCCCCGCCTCTCTGGATATTGACGGGATCAGCGGTCTGGAAGACAGGATCAATGCGGGGGCTAATCTGATCACTTCTATCATTCCGCCTATGTCAGGGCTTATGGGTGTGGCGCAAAACAGCATGGATGTGGACGAGGGCGGCAGAACGGTCAAGGAAGCATCAATCATACTGAGAAGCATGGGCCTGGAACCGGCGTCGACGGAGGATTACCGGGATTACCTGCAGGGATTGCAGAAGGGAAAGAGGGCCTGAAATGACAAGAATCGCGATTGTCGGGGGAAAGCTTCAGGGAACGGAAGCTGCTTATCTGGCAAGAAAAGCCGGCATGGAAAGCCTGCTCATCGATTATTATGAGAAATCTCCTGCCATCGGCCTGTGTGATGAGTTTCTGTGCTGTGATGTGACCCAGGACAGCAAGGAGCTGATCGATGCACTGAACCGTGTGGATTTCATTCTGCCGGCCAATGAAAACACAGAGGTTTTGGACGCACTCGTCAGGCTGGCGGAGAAGCATCATTACAGACTTGCCTTTGACAAGGAGGCCTATGGGGTATCTTCTTCCAAACTGTTGTCCGACCGGCTGATGCATGAAAATCAAATTCCATCTCCCCGTTACTTTCCAGACTGTAAAGCTCCGTATATCGTGAAACCATCCGGCTTCAGCGGAAGCGAAGGAGTCAAACGGTTCAATCAGACCGAGGCTCTGAACCGGTTTTTAAGTTCGGCTGCGACCGGTGAGAATTGGATTGTACAGGAGTTCCTCGAAGGTCCGTCTTATTCCATTGAGGTCATCGGCAAGCCGGGCAGCTATCAGACCTATGGAGTAACGGAAATACATATGGATGAGGTCTATGACTGTAAGATGGTGACTGCACCATGTGCGATCACAAAGAACCAGGAGGAAGGTTTTCGGCAGATCGCTGTTCGGCTGGCAGAGCTTGTCAAGCTGAAGGGGATCATGGACGTAGAGGTCATTGACGATCATGGGGCATTCAAGGTGCTCGAGATTGATGCAAGAATACCAAGCCAGACTCCTACGGTTGTCTATCATGCGACAGGTGTCAATTTCGTGGAAGAGCTGATGGAACTGTTTTGCTTCGACAGGATGCGGGTCAGGACAAACCGGAACAACAAATTCTGCTCCTATGAGCATTTACTGATCAAAGACGGCAGGTTCACGGAGCATGGGGAACATATTATGAGTGAAGCCGGTCCTCTTACCCTGAGGAAGGGATTCTTCGGTGCGGATGAGGTGATATCGGATTACATAAAAGAGGGACAGACCTGGAGGGGAACTTTTATCAACTGGGCCGATACCCGGGAGGAGCTGAATCTGAAGCGGGAAAATATGAGACTGAGCCTGCTGGGACTTTAGCATGGAGCAGCAAGTGCAATTGTGTTGCGATAAATTTTACAAAGACTGGGAGTGAAAGAGACATGGGTGAGGAAAAGAGACGATATTACAGAAAAAATGTGGAACTGTTTCTTTTATTGGATAAAATCAAGCTCTGGCCTTCCCGGACCGGAATTCTCCACGGCATCCGCAGCGTCGAAAGAAACGGCGAATATGCGGAGATTACGACCCACTGCGGAAAGACCTTCCGCGTGTACAATTCGAGAAATTCGAGAGCGGCAAGATGGTTGAGGAACAAATGGGTAAGCAGGCCGTGCAGAGACTGTAAAATTCCCGAATGGAAGCTGGAAAAATATTCGACGACCTTCTTTGCACAGCATTTTGGGAGTGATTTAAGGCATAAAGACTGAGGGTGAGAGGAATGACGGAGGATATCCATCAGGAAAAGAACAAAGATCTAAAGGAGCGGATCATTTCCTGGGTTGTAATGGCACTGATGTTCATCACGATCTGGTACATGCTGAATATTGTTCTGCTGACCTTTATCATCACCTTCGTCTTCTATCATCTGGTGGTGATGATCCAGGAAAGATACAGAAAACTGTTACGGTTTCAGGTGCCCGACGGCTTTGTCCTGACGGTGCTGTATGCTGTCTTTATTTCGATCCTTATTTTTTCAAGCATGGTGCTTGCACCGAAGCTGGCGGCTTTCTTTACCGATCTTGCCGATGTGTTCAGAAATTTCAACGTCGATGCGGTAACAGATTCCGTCGATCCGAGACTTGCGGAAGTGATTCGCCATATCGATTTTAACAAATATATTACAGAAGCAGGAGCAATGCTCGCGTCCGGGGTGACCGCGGTGGGGGGCTTCGGCGTTCATCTGTTTTTATCTCTTATTTTAAGCTTCCTGCTGCTGCTGGAGAAGAAAAAGATCGGGAAGTTCGGAGAACGACTTGCGAACAGCCGGGTATCATTTATTTATGATTATTGGATCTCCTTCGGCGGAAATTTCTGCAACACCTTCGGGAAGGTGATGAAGGTTCAGCTCACCATTGCCTTGATCAATTCCCTCCTGTCCATGATCCTGCTGACCTTTTTAGGCTTCCCGCAAATCATGAGCCTTGGCGTCATGGTATTCCTTCTGGGCTTGATCCCGGTTGCCGGAGTGATCATATCCCTGTTTCCGCTTAGCATTATCGCATTCAATATCGGAGGCATCAATAAGGTCATCGCCGTGATCCTCATGATTATTCTGATCCATTCAGTGGAAGCTTATATCCTGAATCCGAAGCTGATGTCCGACCGGACGGATCTGCCGGTTTGTTTTATTTTCATCATTCTTCTTGTGGGAGAGCATTATTTGGGCGTCTGGGGTCTGCTCATCGGCGTGCCGATCTTTATTTTCCTTTTGAATGCTTTGGAGGTGGATTATGCCGGCTTTAATAAAAAGGAAAAGCACAAGCATAAACACAAGAAAAAGAAGCACCATGAGGGAGAAAAAATCACAAATTGTGAAGATATATAAGAACAACGTGTTGATGTTACGTTAACACTGGATGCAATCATTTGGTGGATGTGGATTTCAGGTCCTAGCCTTCATTCGTTTTGCAAAAGACCAAAGAGAATTAGGTAGACCAAAGGGAAGCAGGTTTTAAAGTGTTTTGAAAACTAGGTCATGTCGTGTGCAGATTTTCAACTTTAGGACGGATTATGTGGCAAAACCGTCAGGTTTTGCATCATTTTATCCTTTAATATGCTCTATTAATCGGAATTTCCGTCCTTTACTTGAAAAAATGCACAGAAAATGCCCGCACCCCTAAAGGCCCCAGAATATAAAAAACTTAGTTAAAATTAGTCATAAAAAAGCTGACTCTATTCGAATCGGAGTCAGCTTTTCACATCATTCTATTTGATTCTATCAAGGGCTTTCAGGATTCCGTGCAGGATCGCCTGGGGACGCGGCGGACAGCCGGGAATAAAAACATCCACCGGTACTAAGCTGCCGATTCCCTCCCGCACCGCGTAGCTTTCCCGGAAGATGCCGCCGCTGCAGGCACAAGCGCCTACCGCCACCACCAGCTTGGGATCCGGAGTCGCCTCATAGGTTTTCAGGAGGGCGAGCTCCATGTTTCTTGTTGCGGTTCCGGTAACCAGAAGCATATCCGCATGCCGCGGTGACGCGACAAAGTGGATCCCGAATCGTTCAATATCGTTGAACGGATTGTTCAATGCATTGATCTCATAATCACAGCCGTTGCAGGAGCCGGCATCCACCTCTCTGATCTGAAGGCTTCTTCCGAAAATCCTTTTAATTTTCTGCTCTACAAGTCTTCCAAGCTCCTCATAGGCTTCCTCTTCAAATTCATCGTCGGTTTCTCGCCTTGATTCAAGCTCACTGTTGATTTCCGCCAGCTCAAATTCCGAAGTCATCAAAATGGCGCCGGCCGGACAGATCTCCTCGCAGAGAGCGCAAAAAACACAGGCATGCAAATTGATCGCGGGAGTCCCTGTTTCGGGGTCGGATGCGATGGCAGCCGATGGACAGCGGGAGATACATTCCCCGCATTTGTTGCATTTCAAGCCATCGATTACTGGCTTACCGATAAAGAGACTTGCATCAGCCGGCCGTTTCGGATAGCTTTGAGTCAATCTTGGATATTGTAGAATTTTCTTTAACACTTTAAACATTATGCGTTCCTCACTTTAAACGAATCGAATCCCTCGTTACAAATCATTCCCTGCGTAGGAGAGATTAAAGCTTTTGTTAATGAGGGGAAAATCGGGAACGATATTTCCCTGTACGGCATGGCATAGAGCCGGCCAATTGCAGAAGGAAGGGGTCCGCACCTTATAGCGCAGGATCGTCTGATTTTCTCCTGTCATGATAAAGTGAACATTTTCCCCTCTCGGCGCTTCTGTAATACCGTAAGCAGAGCGATTGGGCTCCAGCGTTTCGATTTCTGTCCTGATTTCGCCGGAGGGCAGACCTTCTATGACTTGGATCATCA
Source organism: Eubacteriales bacterium (assembly GCA_028691625.1). Lineage (GTDB taxonomy): Bacteria > Bacillota > Clostridia > Peptostreptococcales > Anaerovoracaceae > Anoxybacterium. The sequence goes on along the minus strand of JAQUYZ010000183.1, from coordinate 290 downwards.
GGGAGAGGGATTGGTAGCACTCTGCAAGCTTAACCTTGACCCTGCTGCTCACATCGCCGTCATTTTGTACAGGCACCTGGAAATCCAGAGCTGCATAGGCCGCATAGGGAAAGTTTTTTCTGACATCGTAACGGATGCCTGAAGCCCTTCCGCCGGGACCTGATGTATTCAGGTCAGCGGCAATTTTATTTTTCAGGATTCCGGTATTCTCCACACGGTCGATAAACAGACTGTTGTGCATGACGATTTCTTCGGTATCCACTAATTCTTTTTTGATCTCTTTTAATAGT
>JAQUYZ010000182.1 GCA_028691625.1 Eubacteriales bacterium | reverse complement strand
TCCTCTCACACTATGGAGAAGAGAATCTCGTGGAATACATTTCCACTCTTTCATACAAAAATGACCTGTACATTCATATTGAATCCGGCGACGGAACCATCATCTTTTCTCCGACGCAGAATCTTGATCGGCCAAGGCTTCCTGCGGGCCGCATATATCTGATGGATATGGCTGTTATGAAGGAGAACCTGATCAACAGCAGCAAGCAGAGCGTCTCCAGCATCCTGACGGATCGTGGGCACAACAATACACTGGCTTACGGCGCCTGGCTCGACAGGACTGCCGGGCAGGAAGTGATCCTGTATATTTTTTCTCCGCTGTTTCCCGTTGCATCAACTGTTGATATTCTCTCAAACCAGCTGAAATACGTCACTGTTATTTCTCTGATTCTAGCATTCGGGTTGTCACTGCTGATTTCAAACAGAATCTCCAGGCCCATTGTGAATATCACAAAGTCCGCGAACAAGCTGGCCGAGGGAAATTATGAGGTCACCTTTGAAGGCGGCCATTATGCAGAAATCGCACAGCTTGCAGACACACTGAACGATACCTCCAGAAAGCTTGCGAAGGCAGACAACCTTCAGAAAGATCTGATTGCCAACGTCTCTCATGATTTAAGAACACCTCTGACCATGGTGAAATCCTATGCAGAAATGATTCGGGATCTGTCCGGCGACAATCCCGAAAAGAGAAATGCCCATCTGCAGGTGATCATCGACGAAGCGGACCGGCTGAATCTTCTGGTGGGCGATTTGCTGATTCTGTCAAAAATGCAGTCGGGAGCGGGCGCACTGAATCATACAAAATTCTGCCTGAAGGATTCCATTATGAGTATCCTGAATTCCTATCGCCTTCTCTCCGAGCAGGAGGGATATCAATTTATCTGTCACTGTGATCCCGCTCTTATCGTATCCGGTGATGAAGCCAGAATCAAGCAGGTACTTTCCAATCTTGTGAACAATGCGGTGCGGTACAGCGATGAGAACAAGACGATCACCATTACCGCAGCAGAAGCCGGCAATGCCGTTCGCTGCGAGGTGACCGATCAGGGGCAGGGCATCCCGGAAGACGAATTGGAACATATCTGGGAACGATATTATAAATCCAGCTCCAACCACAGCAGAAACACCTCCGGCACCGGCCTCGGCCTTTCCATCGTCAGGGAAATTCTGATCCTTCACAAGGCCCGCTTCGGTGTGATCAGCAAACTGCACGAAGGGAGCACGTTCTGGTTTGAACTGGATAAGTGATCCATAATTTTTGACCAAGCTTTTTTTGCTGCCTGGAATTCCAGATTATGTTTTTCAACCTCATTATGATAGTTATTCAATTCGACGATGACATTCATAAAGTCAGGCTGCCTGAAATATTCACAAATTTTAGGAACGGAATGACCAAGGCTCCTTCTCATCTCTTTTATCGTAGCCTCATAGGCCTCCGGTCTTGTAATATAGGTCAGCAAAGGTTTATACCGGACCCACCCAAGACAGGCTTTGTAAAAACGGGCGATAATCCTTTCATCCTCTGCTTTGATATACTTCAAATGGATCGGAAGGACGCCTTCCAGCAAATGATTATAGGTTGAAAATCCGTCATGAAAGGTATAACATGGCACCCTCATTACCTTGCGCTGTGACAGGCATGTGCTTAGAAATGTGTCTTCTCCTCTTGCTCCGGGGGGATTGTAGAATGGATATATCCGGCGCGGATCTTTTAAATTGATCCCCAGGTTGGATCCTGAGATAAACTTCGAATGGTGCTGCTCCTGCACTTCAAATGCATAGTTTCCCGTTAAAACCTGTGGGTCCGCATAGGTAACTCCGCCGTCTTCCATTACCTTTTTTATTCTATCCCAGTTCAATATGTCGTTGCTGATCGCCTCAATAAAAGTCCGGAAATCAGATTCCTTCATGACCTTGTTGTATTCAATAAACGGAATCGGCGAGATGTATCCGCAATGCCGCCCATGGGTGATGTCTGCTTCATCCAGATATTCCAAATGCTTTGACAAGACATGCTGTCCTCCCCAGATTGCAGTTTTCTTTGTATTGGTCACCGCTACCGGATACTCGTCGTCATCTAAAAACAAGAGATGGGTCATCTTGTTTTTTATTGCAAAATAAAGCACGGCATTGCGCTTGGCAGCATAGCCCTTCCCAAAGAGCAAGCCTGCTTCCTCCCTGGTGATGATATTGTCGAGCACAAGCTCATCAATTTGGTTTTTCATGTCATTGTTCCCGATGAATGTTTTACTGTTGATCTGCTCATCCAGTTCCGGATGAATTTTTATAAAATCCGTTGCTTTTGTATTCGCATAGCTTAAATCATAGGCGATGAACAGGTTGAGAATCATGTTTTTATTATCGACCAGACCTGATTCCTTCCAGTTATAAATATAACTTCGCAGTACCTTTTGGAAGCCTTTTCTCCCTGTGGCAAATCCGATGCCTACTTGTATTTTTTTGTTCTCTTTCATTGGCATACCCCTCCCATTTCCCTCTTTGAAATAAAAAAGCCGCGGTCATCTCCCGCAGCATCTGCAAATAAATGATATGCCAAACACATATCAAGTCCCCTACTTCTCTAATGCTTACGAGATTAGCTGACGGATTCGGGCAGAAAAGTTTGCCCTACGCGAAGATCTCGCGATTCACCCCAATGATTGGTTCTCCCGTTCCATTGCTGGATTCAGCCTGCTATTCTAATTCTCCGTCTGTTTTCACATTCGGCAGTCAGCTTTTGTTACAGTGTATCATCAATTCCATTTTTTCTCAAGTACCTTTTCCACAAACACTCGCGTAATGTCAGGATCGAACTGATATCCGGCATTTCTTTTGAGTTCATAGAGGATGACCTCGTCGTCCAGCGCTTTTCGATAGGGCCGTTCACTGGACATGGCGTCATAGCTGTCTGCAAGCGCAATGATTCTCGCCTCGAGGGGAATCTCTTCTCCTGAAAGCCCTCTGGGATACCCCTTGCCGTCCCAGCGTTCATGATGGGCAAGCACACAATCCGCTAAATCAAGCATTTCACTGGTCGCGCTTAAAATACGGTATCCCACATCCGGATGGCGCTGAATTTCCTCCCGCTCCCGCTCTGTTAATCGCCCGTCCTTGTTAAGAATTCCATCCTCAATCGCAATTTTTCCAATATCATGGAGATGTCCGATCAATTTCAATTTACCGATTTCAATTTCGGAGAATCCAATGGCGGCACCAATTTTTTGTGCAATTTCGCCCACCCGCTCCGAATGTCTTTCTTCTCTGGGGTTCTTTTCATACAGCGTTTTGATTATGATATTGATCAGATTCCCTCTCAGGCCTTCATTCTCGATGATCTTGTGTTTGTACATATCATCCTCAGCATTTTTCAGAATTTCGGCAAAATCCACATCCATAAACAACTTTGTATCCCATCCCAATGATATGCTTAGATGGACCAGTTCGCCGGTTTTCCGACCGCAACACCCCTTGATTCCCGCATCCAGCTTCTCAGCCTCCTCACTTGTCGTATTTGGCAACAGAATAACGAATTCATCACCGCCCCAACGTGCCAGTATGTCCCCCTCTCTGCAGACGCTCCTGATTGCGTTGGCTGCATCCCGCAGAAGCTGGTCCCCCAGTTGATGACCGAAGGCATCGTTGATCATTTTCAAACCGTTGACATCTGCCATGATTACAGAGATCGGAAGATTCTTTTCCCTATCCAGCCGCTTGATTTCCATTTCATAATATCTTCTGTTGTATGAACCTGTGAGCACATCATAATAGCTTAAATAGAGGTTGTCCTTTTCGGATTGTTCCACTTTTTTCAGTAAGCCGCGGAGAAGCAGATAAAGAATATAAGACGTGATCAGCACATAAACCAGGCCCTTGTAAGTATTGATCATGAGAAGTGAAATTTTATCGGAGGAAATCATGTAGGCAAGCCTGTCTGAGAAGAGAATCCACAAAATACCTGCAGCCAGATAAATCAGACTGATCTGAATACACTCCTTTTGGTACTTGTATTGATTGGTTATTCCAGCGGCTGATTTTTTAAGAAACTGCAACATAAGCTTCACCTTTTTCTGAAATGAATTCGCTTACACCAGGCTGAAAACATGACTCAATCGCTCATTTGAATTAAAATCGGATTCGGAGTCGGAAAGTATATTCAACTGCATTTGATAGCGGTATAAATCCATCAGCAGTGCATAATCCTTGATCTCCAGATCAACGGCACCAATTTCGTTTGAAGGTGGTGCGATTTCACCTGCTGTGATCACTTCTTCCGCATATCCCATAACTTTTGTTATGTAATTCTGCGTTTCCTGAAAAGGCGGGACTCCATTGTATTTTGACACATTTCCAGGCCCTGCATTATAGGCGGCCAGCGCTAATGTGATGTTTCCATCGTATCGCTCAAGTTGCTGGCTTAAATAGTTCGCACCGCCCATAATGTTTTGTTCCGGATCAAAAGAATTTGTAACCCCAAGGCTCTTTGCGGTTCCGGGCATCAATTGCATGATGCCTTGCGCGCCGGCATGGGATTCGGCCGTCGGGTTAAAATTGGATTCCGCCCTGGCGACCGCCTTCAGCAGTTCTTCCGGCACACGAAACGTTTCAGCTGCTCTTTGAAAGATTTCATCAAGGTTTACCGCGATCCCGCCTGTATCAGAAGGCACGTAGCTGCCGGAGGCCGCAGCTTGCTGATTCCTGTTTGTCATCAAGGCCTCCAGCACATCTGAAAAGCTCTGTTCTCCTCCCGCAGTTCCAATCACTCCGGTTAAGCTGCCACCTTGCTCTGTATCGGCAGTCCGGGCTGTGCTGATCAGACTGAAGCTGGGGTTGATCAAATTGATTGTCATTCCTTCCGACCTTTCAAAAGATTTT
>JAQUYZ010000181.1 GCA_028691625.1 Eubacteriales bacterium | reverse complement strand
ATAGGAAAGGGAGGATCGGTAAGGTGAAAAACACAAGCAAGGAAATCTATCTGGCAGGGGGCTGTTTTTGGGGACTTGAGAAATACCTGGGCAATATTCCCGACGTGACATCAACGGAAGCCGGCTATGCGAACGGAAGAACGGAAAAACCCTCCTATGAGGACGTTTGCCGCCGTGACACAGGTCATGCGGAGGCGGTGCGGCTTACTTATGATGCAGCGCAAATCAGTCTATCAAGATTGCTGTCTCTTTTTTATCGGGTGATTGATCCGACTTCACTCAATCGTCAGGGCAATGATGTGGGGAGCCAGTATCGCACAGGAATTTATTTTACGGATCCGGAGGATGAAGCTGCCATTCGCCAGTCGCTCTCTTTATTGTAGAAGAACAATCCGAAACCCATCGTCATAGAAGCGATGCCGTTAAAAAACTATTACCCGGCGGAGGAGTATCACCAGAACTATTTGAACAAGAATCCGGGCGGCTATTGTCACATTCATCCACAAAATTTTGAGGTGGCAAAGCTGAGCTCAATACAGTATCATGTTACGATGGAGAACGGGACAGAGCCGCCGTATCAGAATGAATACTGGAATTTTAACGAGGATGGAATCTATGTTGACATTACGACAGGAGAACCGCTGTTTTCTTCAAAGGATAAATTTGAAGCCTGCGGGTGGCCGAGCTTTTCCAAAGCCATCGGTCTCGAGAGAATAAAAACAAAAAAAGACGTTTCCCATGGCATGCTCCGGGAGGAGGTACGAAGCAGGACCGGTGATATTCACCTCGGTCATGTTTTTCCGGATGGCCCGAAAGAAACAGGCGGACTGCGTTACTGCATCAACAGTGCTGCACTGCGGTTTATTCCGAAAGATAAAATGGAAGAAGAGGGATACGGGAAATACCTTGCGCTGTTGAAGTAAATGGAAATCCCGGCGTTGAGATTCCGTTCAAAGAAACGGTTTCAAATGTCATCGTTTTTTGATATAATCATTTTGGATATTGTTAAACATGTCTTTTTTGGTTACGGATGGAGAAAACCAATGCAGTTGAATTCAGATTATTATGATACTGACTTTAAATTAACATACAAAGGAAGTACACTCCTGATCCGGAATGATGGTCCGCAGGGAGAAAGTCTGTTCGTAAACGGAGAATTGCAGGATCAGAATTTCAGTGCGCATAACGGTCATCTCATCGGTCATATTTTCGATGAGGAAAACAACAGAGAGGTGATCGAAGTTTTTTTGGGCGGTACGGATACGAGCGACTGTCTCATCTATGCAAACGGCAGCCTCATCCATACCCATGTTCCTCCTGTGGAGCCTATGAAAACATCTGAAAAAGAAAAAATGAAAGAGAAAAGGCGACGAAGCAATCTATTTTTTCCTTTTTTAGTCATTCTAATGATGGCGATGATCATGCTTCTGCTGCTGCCTGCTTTGGAGGAGCCTGAAACCGCCCCCGTCAATGCAGACGGGCAAGATAAAGAAGCGGCAGCAAAGGGCGATATTGAAGTAAAATATGACTGGAATTATGGAGACTGGACCTGGACCTATACTCTTACAATTCCAAAATCCGCCTATGAAGAGTACAAAACCGTGGACAGACAGAAAATCAGAGACTACAGTTACTATGTCACAGATCCATCCGACGATGAATACCTTGCCGGCTTGACCGATAAGTTTAAAGAGGCAGCAGAAAAGGAAGCATATTCGGATCTTGATATGGTAACAAACATTATTTTCTTTGTCCAGAATTTAACTTATGTCGATGACAAGGTAGGGACAGGCTATGATGAGTATCCCAAATTTCCTCTGGAGACATTGGCCGATGAAGGCGGAGACTGTGAGGACAGTGCAATCCTGCTTGCTTCTCTTTTAAGAGAGCTGGGATACGGCACCGTACTGATACAGTTTCCGGATCATATGGGTGTCGGAGTGAAAGGAGAAACGTCCATTAAGGGCAGCTATTATGAGGTGGATGGTATCCGGTATTATTATGTGGAAACGACATCAACCGGCTGGGATATCGGCGAGATTCCGGATCAGATGAAGGAGCAGCCGGCAAGAATTTTGCCCCTGAATTATTGAAGCCTTTCTATTACATATGGAACGATAAATACGACTTTAATTGGGAAAGGCATTGATATGAGATTATTCATTGCGGTTTGCTTAAATGAAACGATTAAGGATTACCTTATGACGGCGATACGGAAATTGAAACGGGAGGCTGTTAGCGGAAATTTTACTCACAGGGAGAACCTGCATTTGACACTGGTCTTTCTCGGAGGTCTATGGCAGAGATTTAACTTAAGGAATAAAAAATGGCAAAGATAAAGGAAATTAATCTGGAATATGGCAGCCCCACGGTGGATGCGGCGGTAAGAAACATGGTCAGCCAGTTAGGTACCTGCAAAGGGCGGGGCTACAAGGCTGTTCTTCTGGTTCATGGATACGGCTCCTCCGGGATCGGCGGAGGGATTAAAACTGCGGTCAGAAGCAAGCTCAGAGAATCCAGCATGAGCGGGATCGTTCGATCCAGCTGCGGCGGAGAGCATTGGTTCCAAAAGAAGAAGGAACTCATCGGTCTTTGCCAGTCACTGACTGATTACCAGAGAAAAATCGACGGAAACCAGGGGGTTACCGTTGTGATTTTAAAATAACAGAACATAAGGAGGCCATGGGATGGGTATTCGTATCCTTCGAGGTGATATCACAACTCTGGCGGTTGATGCCATCGTCAATGCTGCCAATGAGACGCTGCTGGGGGGAGGCGGCGTGGATGGCGCAATTCATCGAGCCGCAGGAAAGGAACTGCTTGAAGAGTGCAGGACGCTGCACGGCTGCAAAACCGGACAAGCGAAAATGACAAAGGGATATCGGCTTCCGGCGAAGCATGTGATCCATACCGTAGGCCCTGTTTGGCACGGAGGCAGCCGCGGAGAACCTGAGCTGCTTGCAGATTGCTATCGCAGCAGCCTCAGACTGGCACGTGAGAACGGGTTATCTTCCATCGCGTTTCCGGCGATCTCTACAGGAGTATACGGTTATCCTAAGGAAGAGGCTGCCCGGATTGCCGTTGATACGATAAATGAATTTCTGAAGGACAATGATATATCGGTTTTTTTGGTTGCATTTAGTGAGATCAACGAACGGTTGTATCAGAAGCTCACCGGAACAAGCCATGATTCATAAAAGAGTCAGTTAGAAAACATCCAAAGGAGGAAGTGATAAAAATGGCAGATCGTCAAGGTATCGTTGATGAAGTGGAATCGTTTTACGTGGAAATTATTGAGCGCTACAAGGATATGGAACGGCAGGTGGCAGGGGAGTCAAGGCTTCTGACTATGTTCAAAAAGGTGGATTACAAAGCCAGAATCTCGGGATTTAAGGATTTAAAGAGAAAGGCACAAAGCATCAATGTAAAAAAGATAACGATCGAGGAAGCGGATGAGCTTTCCGCGGATGTAAGAGACAAGCTGGGCATCGCACTGTCACTTTTTGTGAAATTGATCGATGCCCAGGTATCCTGCCAAACCTTCCTGCTCAAAAAAAGTAAGGGAGAAAAACTGAGCACGATTGATTACAAAAAGGCAGTCTATCGCGTGCAAAAAACAACAGAAGAATTACAGAACGGTCTGCGCAATATGGACGCAGTCTATGCAAATTTAGAGGAGTTTGAATGATAACAGTAACAAATGTAAGCTTGAATTTCAGCGGAACAACACTATTTAAAGACGTAAATTTAAAATTTACCCGGGAGAATTGCTATGGTATCATCGGTGCAAACGGCGCGGGAAAATCAACCTTTTTAAGGATTCTATCCGGTGATCTGGAACCTTCCACAGGCGAGGTAAGCATCCCTTCCCACATGAGAATGTCGGTGCTGAAACAGGATCACTTTGCTTTTGATGAATTTACCGTACTGGATACAATCATAATGGGCAATCCCAGGTTATACGATATCATGAAGGAAAAGGACGCCTTATATTCCAAAGAGGATTTTACCGACGAGGACGGAATCAGAGCTTCGGTACTGGAAGGGGAATTTGCCGAATGGAACGGATGGGAAGCGGAATCGGATGCCAGCAGACTGGTTCAAGGTCTTGGCCTCGGGATTGACATCCTGTATCGTGAGATGAATACCCTCACCGGGAATGAAAAGGTAAAGGTGCTTTTGGCACAGGCGCTGTTTGGAAAACCGGACATCATCCTGCTGGACGAACCAACCAACCATCTGGATATTCTTGCCATCAACTGGTTGGAAGACTTCCTGCTGGATTATGAGGGAACCGTCATTGTCGTCTCCCATGACAGACATTTTCTGAATACCGTATGTACGAGCATTGTAGACGTCGATTATGGAAAGATCAGGATGTTCGTAGGAAATTACGAGTTCTGGTATGAATCCAGTCAGATGATTCAGAAAATGATCCGGGATCAAAATAAGAAGAGCGAGGACAAGATCAGGGAGCTGCAAAGCTTTATCCAGCGGTTCTCCGCAAACAAATCAAAATCAAAGCAGGCAACCTCCAGGAAGAAGCTCTTGGATAAACTAACCGTTGATGAATTGCCGTCTTCCTCCCGGAGATATCCTTTCGTCGGCTTTACCGTCGATCGTGAACTGGGGAAAGAGATTCTGACCGTGGATGGAATCAGCAAGGCGCTGGACAGTGTGCAGATATTGAACAATGTTTCTTTCCGCATGAATAAGGGGGACAAAATTGCCTTCGTCGGCGAGAATGAGATTGCCAATACCGTGCTCTTTAAAATTTTGATGGAAGAAATGGAGCCGGATGAAGGCACATTCAAGTGGGGAGTCAGTACATCGCGGTCTTATTTCCCGATGGACAATTCCCAATTTTTTAATGACTGTGACCACAAC
>JAQUYZ010000180.1 GCA_028691625.1 Eubacteriales bacterium | reverse complement strand
TCTTTTATAAGGGAGAGGTAGAGCTTGTCATTGCAAGGACATTGACCGGTGACGAGGGGTATATGGCCGGGCACACCTGGGCAGTCAAGCTGCTTGCCGCAGGAGAACTGTGGTTTCAGGAAGCCGGGTCCAAAGACTTTAAGATCGCCGCTCTCGCCGGAGGATTTGTCGACGTAAAGGACAATATCGTCATTTTTACCGATGCGGCAGAATGGCCTGAGGACATCGACTTTGCCAGGGCTGAGCATGAAAAGGAAAAAGCGGAGGACTGGCTCAGTCATCCAAGCAACGACGATTCGGAAATCGCCAGAGCGAAAATCGCCATTGCAAAATCCTTGACTCGTATGCATGTTGCGGCCGGCGGCCACAGGAGAAAAAGATAGGCAAGGAATCATTTCAGCTCGTATCATACAATAAAAGCTATGGATTTTGTTGAAATCATATAGCTTTTTTCTTATGCGACCAAAAAAGGAATAACGCCAATCATCACTACATCCGATGATCGGCGTTATTCAAGTCCGGATACAAAAATACTGAAATACAATTAAACGATGAATGAACCGGCTTGATAAACGATCAACGCGACAATCCATGCAGTCAACGTCTGAAAGCCCATGACCAGTGCTGCGCTTTTCCATCCGCCCAGCTCTCTTTTCACTGCAGCCATAGCGGCTACACACGGCATATAAAGCAAGGAGAAGGTAAGGAACGACAATGCCGACAGCGGGGTGAAAATCTGTGACAGAAGCGGAATCACGGAACCGGAATCGCTTGCTCCGAGAAGTACCGCGAAGGTGCTGACCACGGCTTCTTTGGCTGTCAGGCCGGTAACCAGGGCTGTTGCCGCTCTCCAGTCGGCAAATCCCAGCGGGGCAAAGACCGGGGCAACCAGTTTGCCGAGCGTTGCCAGCATGCTGTCTCCCGCGTCAGCGACGATGTTCAGGCCGAAATCAAAGCTTTGCAAAACCCAGATCACTATAGTTGCGATAAAAATAACCGAGAAGGCTTTTTTTACAAAGTCCATACCTCTTTCCCACATCTTGAGCAGAACGCTTTTTACCGCAGGAAGCCGGTAAGACGGAAGCTCCATTACAAAAGGAACGGGACTGCCTTCGAAAATGGTCTTCTTCAGGATCAGGCCTGCAATAACCGCAACAACCATACCCATGACATACAGTCCGATCATCACCAGAGCCTGATACTCTGTAAAGAAGGCCGCCGTAAAAATCGTATAAATCGGTAGCTTGGCGCTGCAGGACATGAAAGGCGTCAGCATGATCGTCATCTTTCTGTCACGCTCGCTGGGAAGAGTTCTGGTGGCCATAATTGCCGGTACCGAACAGCCGAAGCCGATCAGCATCGGTACAAAGGAACGCCCGGAAAGTCCGATCTTGCGGAGCAGTTTGTCCATGACGAAGGCTACTCTCGCCATATAGCCGCTGTCTTCCAATATGGACAAAAAGAAGAACAGAACGACGATGATGGGCAGGAAGGATAAAACACTTCCCACACCTGCAAAAATACCGTTTATGATCAGAGAGTGAAGCGCCGGGCTCACATTTACACTGGACAAGGCATTGTCGGCCGCTCCTGTGGCGCTGTCGATTCCCAGACTTAAGAGGTCGCTCAGACGGGAACCGATGACATTAAATGTAAGCCAAAATATGACCAGCATGATTCCAAGAAAAATCGGAATCGCAAGATGCTTATGAGTTAAAAAATTATCGATTTGAATGGAACGCAGATGCTCTTTGCTGTGACCGGCTTTTTTCACACAGGACTTGCAGATGTCTTCGATAAAAGCATACCGCATGTCTGCCATGGCTGCTTCCCGGTCCGTATTCAGGTGATATTCCATGTCGTCTACGATATGCTGAATAATATCCAGTTCCGGCTCCATCAATGCGAGCTGTTTCATCACCGGCCGGTCCCCTTCCACTATTTTCGTGGCAGCAAAACGAAGGGGCAGGCCGGCAGCCTTCGCTTCGTCAGTGACCAGATGTGCGATGGAGTGAATGGCATTATGTACATAGCCGCAGCAAAAATCCAGATTTTTGGGCAGTGCTTTTATTTCCGCACATTTAATCGCGCGATGAGTCAGTTCATCCACGCCGTCATTTTTACTGGCGGAAATGGGTACCACAGGAATCCCAAGCTGCTCCTCCAGCTTTTGAATATCGATGGTGATCCCGTTTCCATAGATTTCATCCATCATATTCAGGGCAAGGATCATCGGCACATTCAATTCCATGAGTTGCAGAGTCAAATATAGATTTCTTTCGATATTGGTTGCATCAATAATATTTATGATGGCATCGGGCTTCTCAAAAATCAGAAAATCCCGTGTGACAACCTCTTCTGCCGTATAGGGAGACAGAGAGTAAATACCGGGGAGGTCCACGACGGCAACGCCTTTGTGGCCTCTTACAGGACCTTCCTTTTTTTCCACCGTTACGCCGGGGAAATTGCCCACATGCTGGTTGCTTCCCGTCATCTGGTTGAAGAGTGTGGTTTTTCCGCTGTTGGGATTTCCTATGAGTGCAAAGGTAATACTCATTCAGCCACCTCCAGCACTTCGATTTTTTCTGCGTCGGCCTGACGGATTGTCAATTCATAGCTGCGCAGATGCAGTTCGATGGGATCGCCCAAAGGAGCTACCTTTCGAACCATGACGGGTGTATTCGGAGTAAGGCCCATGTCAAGAAGGCGTCTTCGCAGAGCGCCCTCTCCGCCGATCGATTTTATGATACCGATGCTTCCGGTTTTCAATTTGTCTAATGTCATTTTATCACCGGTCTTCCTTTCTATAGTACTCCAAGTTGAAAAGCGTTTTTCTGAATACCGGAAAGGTTAGCATATGCTAATTCCCGATTAAAAAATTATGGCCTGATTAGCCATTGCTCATTACTTTTAAAAAAAAAATATAGCCCTAGTTAGCCATTGCTTACTATGTTTATTTTATGCTATCGTCTGAAGTATGTCAACAGTTTTCTTCCCGTCTGCGCAAGAAGTTTTGTCACGGAGGCAACGACCAGCAGAGCAACGGCAATCGAGCCTGCCATCAGGATGGTTTCTGTTCCGGTGGATGCGGTTTTCTCAATGTCGCCTTCCAGAATCGCCAGCATGGTATAGTACATTCCGGCTCCTGGAACCAGGGGCAGGATTCCGGGGATAACAAAGATGGTGGCAGCATCCTTGAAAGCGCGGGAAAAGAGATCGCTGATTATTGCAACGATGCAGGAGCCGGCAAAACACGCCAGAACGCTTCCGCTGCCGGAGGCAATGAAATAGGTATAGGTCAGCCACCCCAGACCGCCGACCAAGCCCGCACTTGCGATATGCTTCTTCGGTACATGGAAGAGAATGCTGAAGCCAACGGTGGAACAGAAGGCAAATAAAAATGCCCAGATCATCAGAACACACCTCCTAGCAGGGTCCAGAGCTTGATGGCAACACCGACTCCGGATGCAATGGATACAGCGATGATGACCGCTTCGATCCCTTTCGACGACCCGGACACCATATCGCCGGCCAGCGTATCCCTGACCCCGTTTGTGAGCGCAACACCGGGCAAAAAGATCATAATGGAGCCGATGATGACCGAGTTCAGATTGGAGCCGAGTCCCATGGAAAAAAGACTGAGGGCAATCAATGACGCCGCAGCACAGCAGCAAAAACCTCTGATGAAAAGATTGGTTTCAATTTTATCTAAAAGCACGGACAGCGCATAGCTGCAGGCTCCGGCAAAAAAGGCGCAAAAAAAATCTTTGATCGTTCCCTGAAAGATCAAGGCAAAAAATGAAGAGACCAAAGCAGCCCCGAATACCCTCAGAAGGAAAGGATAGGGTCTGCTGCCTGCAATATTCTTTAATATGGATAGACCTGCATCAATGGACAGGTCGGTGCTGGTAAACTCTCTGGAAAAGTGGTTGATTTGTGAGATCTTTTCCAAATCGATGCTGCTGCCCTTGATCCTTTTGATAAAGGTATGCATATCGCTGTCTTCCGAACCTTCATCAAGAGACAGAAAAATACCCGTGGGGGTTGCGAAAACCTCAACATACGGAATTTTGCAAGCTTTGCAGATTCTGGTGATGGTATCCTCCACCCTGTAGATCTCTGCACCGCTTTTCATCATCAGCTCTCCTGCACGCAGCGCCAGGATAAGAACCTTTTTTTGCATCTGATTGATCATACTATAACCACCCTGTTCTTAAAACAGTCATTTACTGTTTTTCCTTCCCAATTATATCATGTTTCTCAACAAAAAACATGATAAAATGAACGCTTCCCTGCAGCAAGCTGCATCTACTTCATAGCGTTCATTCTATCATGATCTGCCTCCTGGGTCAGATTATATTCTATGCCGATCAAAAAAGTCGTTCAAAGATTACTTTTCCGTCCATCATGGTCATGTCCACGTGACTGTCCCTGATTTCGGAGGGATCGATTTCAAAAAGATTTTTACTGATGACAATGATGTCTGCGAAGTTACCCGGCTCCAGTGTGCCTAGTTCAGCCTCGCGGCGCACTCCGTAAGCGGAGCCGTATGTATAGCTGCGAAGGACCTCGTACATGCTTAGCTTCTGAGTAGGATTCCATCCACCTTCCGGCTTTCCGTCGTTATGCAGTCTGGTGACTCCGCGGTAGATCTCCAGAAACGGGTCATTATCGACAACTGGGCAGTCGCTGCCGATCGCCAAAACCCCAGCTGTATCGTACAGGCTTTTTAGCGGCCAGGTTCTGGCGGCACGTTCCGGCCCCAGGGTAACCGGGTATGGGTTTTCATCGAAGATCTGGGTCAGGGCGACGTGTTCCGGCTGAACTGATGGAATGACTCCAAGCTCTCTGAAACGCGGCAGATCCTGATCGGAAAGCATCTCTACAT
>JAQUYZ010000179.1 GCA_028691625.1 Eubacteriales bacterium | reverse complement strand
AGACTTTGACGGAGTGCAACGGCTTTTAGAAATATGTTGAATTGTTTGATTTTTGGCCGTAATATATAAATAGATTTTTGCATTATTCTCTAATACTGGACAATGCACAATGCACAATACCGCTATGGAAAAGATATAGGAAAAGATTCAAATATAATAATTCTTTTGAGGAGGTAATGAAGGAATGTACTTATACGAACATCGACGGTCTTGATTATCAAATACTGGTCGAGGCTGATTTTCTCGTAAACTTACATGAAAATCATGAAAGTAAAGAAAGTGCTGAGACTGTTTTTCATAAAATTTTCAGCACGAAAACCGGCAGGGATTTGTGCAGACAAATGTTTCTGGGCAAATCATAATGAAAGTTTTACGTTCAGAGGGGAGAATCGGGAGGAATGAAAATAAGCGATATCATTAAAAAGCTGAAAAAAGAAATAGGGATATATTTAGAAGTATTCGTCAAAGTCAAAAGTCATAAATGAATTATTACGTTTATTATGCCTATAGGAGCTGATCATGAAAATACTGATTGACGCCGATGGCTGTCCTGTGGTGGATGTCACGGTACAGATATCAATAGAACGACAGGTCGAGTGTTTTATTTTATGTGACACTTCTCATGTTTTGGAAAAGGACGGGGCAACGACGCTAATTTTTCCGAAGGGGGCAGACAGCGTAGACTTTGCGCTGGTCAATCGCATTTCTCCCGGCGATATTGTCATTACTCAGGATTACGGCCTTGCCGCCATGTGTCTGTCAAAAAATGCCACCGTACTTAATCAGGACGGAATGGAATATACCACCCATAACATCGATGCGCTTCTCCTTGCCCGCCATACCGCAAAAAAAATTCGCAACGCAGGCGGCAGACTGAAAGGACCCAGGAAAAGATCCAAGGTTCAGGATAAGGAATTTCATACCGCACTTACCTTTCTGTTGGATCGCAAGGAATGATTAAAAATCAATTAAGAATCAAAATAATACAACAATAATTGCATTGCACTATTTTATTAATCTAATTGCAATTATTTACTTAAGCTTCGTTGAAATTTACCGATATTATTAATTCACGGTTCGATACCTGCTGTCTAAGGAGAAAATGGTTTACTGTTTTCTTTTTTTTATGGGATGAAAATAATCGAACAATAATTAAAATGTAGTCTATTAAACGGTTCATGTGAACGTTTAATAAACAGATCAACGAGGAGGAACATAATGAAACACACAAAAGGTTTAATGGCAAAAATACTTCGCTTAATCGGAATCCCCGTAGCGATAACTTTTTGCGTTGCAGCTGTAATTTTGCTGGTTACAGTGCATTCGTCTGTATCTCAAATTACTACAAATGAATTAACGGCGAAGTCTCAGGCAGTGTCAAACCAAATTGAATCCTATTTTACGAAATATCTGGAGATTGCCAATCAGATGGCAACCAATCCAAATATTGAACAGGTTTTGCTGGAGACATCCAAAGGAAAGCCTATCACGACTGCGCAGACATTTCTCGTAGTCGACAAGGCAATGAAAAATGTACAAAAGACCGACACAGAAAGTATACAAGTATCATGGATTGTTGATTTCGATTCCAGCCAATTCGTGCAATCCGATGGTGCAGTGTCAGATTCTGCATATGACGTTACGACAAGAGAGTGGTACGAGGATCTTCAAACAAAAAGGAAACCGTTCATAACCGAGCCGTACGTTGACACGGTATCCGGAAAGACCATTGTGAGTATCGTCGCTCCGGTATATAAATCGGAAACTTCGGATATGATCGGAGCTACCTGCCTTGACATTTCTATCGATTTAATTACGAAAATGATGGAAGAAAATAAAATCGGCAAGACCGGGTTTTATGTTTTGGCCACTGACAAAGGGTCGGTTTTCTATCATCCAAATAAGGACTACATATTCAAACCTGTCTCCGAATCTGATATGTCCGATAATGTGATTGATTCATTGACTAACAAAAAAGAAGGCGGGATGTCGTATAGTTCCGACGAAACAAAGGCTGTGGGCTATGTATCCATGGTAGGGGATACCGGCTGGGTTTTGGCTACCGGACTGCCCGAGAAAGAGTACGACAGCACATACAATAGTGTTCAAACAACAATGGTGATTATCTTTGTTCTGGCCTTAATTATTATAGCCGGATTGATCATATTCATTTCACGAAGGATTACCAGGCCGATCAAAGAACTTGCCTCAGTCGCCAACCTACTGGCGACCGGAGATGTGGATATCAATCTCGAGATCAAGCATGAGAAACCGCAGGATGAAGTGGAAGAGCTGAGAATTGCGTTTCATAAAGTGATTGAAAATACAAAAGAACAGTCTAAGGCGGCCCAGCAAATTGCAGCTGGAAATTTATCTCTTAAAATACAGCCGAGATCAGAGAAAGACATCCTTGCTTTGAGTATGCAGTCAGTCATTACAACTTTGAAAGAATTGTCACTGGAAATCGATCAAATGATTCGAAATGCCATTGAAGGAGAACTGGATTTCCGTGGAGATGAGAGTAAATTTAAAGGTGAATTTCAGGCAATCGTCAATGGCTTTAACAGAACCCTTGATGCGATAACGGAACCTTTAAACGAAGCGCTTCCATATATACAGAAGATTGCCAACGGGGAAGAACTGATAGAAATCAATAATCAGTATAACGGAATTTATGGTATCCTGATCGATAATCTTACATCTGTTCGAAAGAGCCTTTATTTACTGCTTGAAGAATCGGCAAAACTGGCAGAGGCAACCGCGAAAGGAGAATTATCCTACAGGGCAGACACAAGCAAATTAAAGGGGCAATATGTTAGCATTATTCATGGTTTCAATGAATCATTAGAATTTGTTATCGATCCGCTTACAATTGCGGCACGTTATATCGAACGGATCGGAAACGGTGAGATTCCGGAAAAGATCATTGCAGAACAAAAAGGCGACTTTGATAAAATTAAAAAGAGCATTAATGCCTGTATTGACGGACTAAGTGGTTTGGAGGAAGGCCGTGACGTACTCGCCAAGATGGCTGTCAATGATTATTCCAGTATCGTCGAAGGGAAATATCTTGGTATTTATAGCGAGATTGCAGACTCAATTAATCATGTAAGCGAAAGTATTAATACGACGATTACCGCACTGGTTAATGTGTCCAATGGAGATCTACACGATCTTGATACGTTTAAGGCAATCGGCAAGCGGAGTGAAAATGACAGATTAATACCGATGGGAATCAATCTGATCGAAAACATCAAGGCATTAATAGAAGAAACAGAGAAGCTGTCTGTTTCTGCAATTGAAGGAAAGCTTTCAGCCCGCGGCGATACAAGCAAATTCAAAGGTGACTTTATTAAGGTAATCAACGGTATCAACTTGACTCTTGACGCTGTAATCGAACCAATTAACGAAGCGGCATCCGTTCTCGAAGCAATGGAACAAGGAGATCTGCAGACATCTGTCAAAGGAGAATATAAGGGAGATCACGCACTGATTAAAATTGCATTGAATAAAACCCTCGATAATCTCCGTACCTATATATCAGAGATATCCAATGTACTTGCAGAAATAGGGAATGGAAACCTTGACCTTGCAGTTACAGCCAACTATACCGGTGACTTCATAGCGATTAAAGATTCTCTGAATAATATTCTTTCATCCTTAAGTGAAGTCATGGGAAATATCAGTGAAGCAGCAGACCAGGTAAATTCCGGTGCCCGACAGGTATCCGACGGAAGTCAGGCGCTATCACAAGGCTCTACGGAGCAAGCAAGCTCCATCCAAGAATTATCCGCATCTATAATGGAAATTGCTTCACAAACGAAACAAAATGCGCTGAATGCAAATCAGGCAAATGAACTTGCAAGTGATGCCAAAGTGTTCGCTGAACGAGGCGATACACAAATGAATGAAATGCTCGATTCCATGACTGAGATCAATGTTGCCTCTACTAATATTTCAAAGGTCATCAAGGTAATCGACGACATTGCCTTCCAGACAAATATATTAGCCCTCAATGCTGCCGTTGAAGCAGCAAGAGCAGGACAGCACGGGAAGGGCTTTGCCGTTGTGGCGGAAGAGGTACGTAACCTGGCGGCCAGAAGCGCCGAGGCTGTAAAAGAAACAACCGAACTCATCGAAGGATCTGTATCAAAGGTCGGAGAAGGTACAAAAATAGCAAATGAAACAGCGGAAGCCTTGAAGGGTATCGTTGGCAAAATCGGTAAGGCTGCGGATTTGGTGAAAAATATTGCCTCTGCTTCCAATGAACAGGCTTCCGGAATTGCTCAGATCGATAAAGGAATTGAACAGGTTTCACAGGTTGTGCAGAATAATTCCGCGACGGCGGAAGAAAGTGCAGCGGCGAGCGAAGAACTATCGTCCCAGTCAGAATTTCTGAAGGAAATGGTGGGAACGTTCAGGATTAAGGGATCGAAAATGCAGAATAAAATGCTTTCGGAACCGGGCTACAATCAAAGGAATCAAACAAAGACAATAATCCTTACGGATAGCAAGCATGATAAATATTAACACAACTCGGATCATACCAAAGAATAACAGGCTATTCATAGTCTGTTATTCTTATATTCAAACGGTATTCAGGGTAAAGGCTGGATCTTAACCTATGCAGGGTACGACCCGAGTCTTTTGGAACAAGCACCTTCTCAGTCCTGAATGAAGAGATGAAATTGCCCCTACAGTCGGCCTCTGGTAAAATCTCTGGAAATTGATGCAGTCCTGCGTTATAATGTGTTAAGATATACGGAAAACTAAGCGGAATTGGTAGATAACAAAACCGGAAAGAGGGAACTATGGCCAGGGTATTGATCGCCATGAGCGGCGGGGTTGACAGCTCGGTAGCAGCGGTGCTGCTGACAGAACAAGGATATGAGGTTGACGGGGCAACCTTTAAATTATTTGAA
>JAQUYZ010000178.1:1741-4986 GCA_028691625.1 Eubacteriales bacterium | reverse complement strand
CGGAGAAGAAGAGTGTGATACCGACGATATCTGTGATGATGTTTGTGATATACTCGACGAAGACAAACCGCACAGGCCAAGAAGACGATAAAAAAAATAGTGTCGCACGCGACACTATTTTTTTTTTCATTCAACCTGTCCGTTGGCATTCGTTCCGCTATCCCATTCCTGTTGATTTAGAAAATAATAGGAATTTATTTCTTTTTTTCCTCATCCGTCGCAGACTCTCTAAAATAACCCCATATGTGCTCTGCAGCGTTGACGGCACTTCCTTTCTGCGGCTTTACCGTCATCGTGTCCTCCAGCATCCGGTAGAATGCAGCTGCTGGATCCTTCGATTTTTCACGGAGTAATGCCCTTATCTCTTGATAGCTTCTTGGAGACCGTTCAAGGACTGCATATTTGTATTTGCTCCATTCCTGCTCTAAGGCCTTGACCTCTTTTTTATCCGAGATCAGGTTTCTGCATTTGACTGCCGAAAGATTTTTGTCCTTGACCTCCAGCATGAGATCGACGTCCAGGGTTTTTATTTTATGGTAAAATTCAAGGAACTGATCAGTTGAGATCGTTGCAGAATGACTGCCGGGCCGTTTCCCCAAAGCCTGCTGGGAGTAATGGATTTTCTGGCGTCCATCTTCCTTCCTCCACGTCTTGCCGGCTTCCCTGATCCAGAAAGGATCACAGAAATCCATCTGTAATTCATCCTCATCCGTTCGTTCGCGGTTAATTGCACTGCAGGGGTTGATCCGGTGATGAAGGGTATCGAAGATCACCGGGATCCCCAGCTTTTGACTCAGATCCAAGGCATCCGCAATTGTATACGACCTGTCGTCATTTTCGATTACAAGCCGGCGCTTTATGCTCTGATCCAACCGCTGATATTGATTAATAAAACGCTGTATTCCCTGTTTTTTGTCTCCGTAGACCCCTCCGATATGCATAACAAGTTTGCTTCCTGAATCTGTATGGAGGGCGTCCAGAACCTTAGCATGATAGCTCAGGTCTGAAATCGACCTTTCCACGACGTCCCCGTCGGGAGAATTCAAAATCGTATACTGTCCCGGGTGCATGGAGACCCGAATTTTAGAGGCATTCAGTTTTTCTCCGATCACAGAAAACTGCGTCTCAAACAGATCCCACCAGGGAAGGCGGTTCACCTCGGCGGAAGCAAAAGGGATCAAACCGGAGCTGATCCGAAACAGCTTTATCTGATTTCTTATATTGTAATCAATAATGTTTTCCAATGCGTTCAAATTATGAGCAATGAGCTCGACTAACTTTTCATCGCTTGCATTCCTTAGAATGCAGCTTCTGAAATCAGCATTTGGTACGCCCAGTGCCAGGCATGCATACCCTATGTTCACCACAGCCCCCTTCTCCTTCCCGATGTCTGTATTTGCAGTTGACCGGTGCGATCTGATTCCAAATCGCCTCCGGTGTTCTATCCCCGGAATGATAATCGCTGATGATTCTCCCGTCCTTCATTTCGATGATACGATCGGATTTCTCTGCAATATGGCGATCATGGGTCACAATGAGAAAAGCCATCCCAAGTTCCGCATTGATTTTTCTTAATAGCTCATAGACCTGTTCTGTCGACTCCGAATCCAGGTTCCCTGTGGGTTCGTCCGCCAAAACAATATACGGATCATTGATCAGTGCTCGTGCAACGGACACACGCTGCTGCTGGCCACCGGACAAATTACCGGATGGATTTCTTATTTTATCCTTCAATCCAACCGTTTCAAGAAGCTCAATGGCTCTTTTTTCTTTTTTCAGATTCACCGTGCCGCTTTCGATCCATGTGGGGATCAGCACATTTTCAAGAACGGTAAATTCAGGCAGAAGATGATGAAACTGAAAGATAAAGCCGATGCTCCGATTCCGAAAACCAGCCAGCTCAGCCTCGCTCATAACGGAGAAATCCCTGTCATTGAAAAAAAGCTGTCCTTCCGTTGGACGATCCAACGCTCCCATCATATTCAGCAGCGTACTTTTTCCGCAGCCAGACGCACCGATGAGGCTAGTAAATTCTCCTTCTCTAATGTCGATCGTAACCTCATTCAATGCACGGGTCTTGAAATCTGTGCCATATTCCTTGATTAAGTTTACACCACTGATCAATATGTTACCCATTTTTAATTGCCTCCATTGGATTTAGATTTGCCGATCTTCTGGCCGGGATAACAGAAGCAAAGGTACCGGCTGCAGTTGCGATCAATCCGATGATGAGAATACTGCTCCATTCATAATTGATCACCAGGCTGCTGTTTCCCTGATTAAACAACTGATACACCGACAGCAGCAGAATCCCCATGGCGGCTCCCACCACGGACCCAAGCACACCAAGGATTAGCCCCTGCAGCAGAAAAACACGGCTGGCGCTGGCTTTTGTCGCTCCCATTGCTTTCAGGATGCCGATTTCTTTTGACTTCTGTATGACAGAAACAGCAAGTACACTGGAAATGCCCAGAGTAACCGCTAAAATTACGAAAAATTGAATGGTATAAGAAGAACTGCTCTGGCTTGCTAAAGCGCTTAGCAATTGCTGGTTCTGTGCTTTCCATTGATCGATCTTAACCTCTCCCAGCAGGCTTTCCCATTCTTCGGCTATGGTATCCGCTTGAAAGGGTTCCGTAATCTGTACTTCAATGGCCGTGATCCCACTGCCAAGCTGAAAAAGCTTCTGGGCCCGCTTCAAATCCATAAATATCAGAGACTCATTGATGCTCTCATTTTTCAGATCAAACACTCCGCCAACCAGAAACCTTACAGTCTCGCCCTTTGGGGTCAGCAGGCTCACTACTCCGCCGATTCCTATGCCCAGATTTTCTGAAAGCTGGGTTCCGATCAGAATGCTGTTTCCTTCGACATCAGGGTCTCCCTGGATGAGCCGTTCCGTAATTTCATAGATTTTATCCGCTTGATCCCTTTGGATTCCTTTCACCTGGACGGTCTGATTCTTCCCGGAGCTGCGGATCAGTGCCGTACTCTGGATCACGGGGGATATAGCCGTAACCCGCCTGTCACCTTGCAATTGATCGATTATCAAAGTCCAATTGCTCAGGCTTTTTTCAATATTGGAATAATTTCCGCGCAGCAGCATGCCGTCACTGTTGTTCTCCTGAAAAAAACGGCTGACTCCATCTTCCTCGGATCTGATCGTAATATGAGAGCTGTCTCCGATGGTCCTGTCTATCAGACTTTCCTGAAGGCTTGTAATCAGCGATCCCAAAAAGATCATT
>JAQUYZ010000178.1:0-1731 GCA_028691625.1 Eubacteriales bacterium | reverse complement strand
TGTGTTTTTCCGCTTTTTAGAAAGCGTAATGCAATCTTCAGTTCATACTTCAAGAAGCCTCAACCCCTTTTTTTATCTCAACCGTACCTCCATCCTGTACTGAGGAGTCGGGCTTTACGATTATATTTCCTTCCGTAAGCCCTTTGGTGACTATAAGTTTTGAAGAAGGTCTTTCCTCGTATTCAATCTTCGTTTTCACTGCCCTTCCATCCTGATAAATATAAACGGCGGGCTCACCGTCTATCAGATATTCCCTCGGAATCACAACGGTATTTTCTCTCTCCGCGGCGATAATCTCAACGTTCACTGTCAGATTCGAGGCCTGAAAGGGAAATTCTTCCGGAATTGCAACTTTTATTTCAAAAGTCCCTGTCTCATCGTTGATTTTCCTTGACATGACATCAACCCTTCCTTCCGCTCCTTTGCCCGATGCAGAATCGTCCAGGGAGATGATCGCTCGCATACCCTCAGACAGATATGGAAAATACTTTTCATCCAATTCCACAACCACATGATAGCTTCCTGCTTCCCCGATATCTGCAAGCGAATCGCCAGGCTGAACGAAATCATGCTCACTGACATAAGTTTTCAGCAGAACAGCGTCCCATGGTGCTGCAATTTGGTATTTTTTTTGATCGTTTAATGCACTTTCATACGATGACTGCGCACTCTGCAGCTGTGAATAGGCTGAGATCCTTACCGCGCCACTCGCACTAAGGGAGCGAACCTTAAGTTCTGCTTTGTTCCAGGCAGCCAGAGCTGCCTCAGAATCAGATTTGTATTGTAAATAATCCAGCTGGGACAATGCCCCTTCCTGATATAGCTTTTCTGCTGCATGATAGGATTTCTGGGCTTGCTCCTTCTTTGCTGTCTGACCGGCCAATTCTTGCTTCGCTGATTCATATTCTAGCTCCACAAGATTCTGATATTCTGCACCGGCGTTATCATAATTGAATTTTTTTTGCTCCAACTGATAGCTCTGTCCGGAATCATCGATAGAAATGATTGCAGAACCAGCAGAAATGATATCTCCCTCTTCGGCACCGATTGAAAGGATCTCTCCGCTTACCTCAGCGATCAGAGTAGCTTCTCTTGCCAACTGCAGCTGCCCGGCAGCCACAATCTTCTCCTCATAATACTGAAGCGAAACGGCCAGGGCGTCGACTTCGCCGTCGTCTACTCTATTCAGTAATAATGGAATGCATACTGCAACCGTAATGACTAAACCGGCGGCAATGATTCCACTTTTTTTCGTAAAATGCAATTTCATCTTATGGTCCCGTACCCTATGTACTGCAGCAAAGAACACGTTTCTGATCATAGTATCACCTCTTTTCAAAATGATACCCCCTTCCCGGCAAGGTAACCAGTCCGATTCAATTTATTTCCATTTTTTTGTTGCATTAAGAAATAAATGCCGCATGCAATATTATTTATCACATGCGGCATATTTATCTTGAATTGTTTCATCTATCAGGCACGTTTTCCAAAAGAACGCCCAACTCTTTTATTCGTTCGCAGCCTTGTACTTCTTCAGTGCGTCTGTCAGTTTCGGAACGATTACTTTTACATCTCCTACGATCCCGATGTCTGCGACATCAAAGATCGGAGCCGTATCGTTCTTGTTGATGGCGATGACGCACTCGGAGCCTTCCATGCCCGCAACGTGCTGGATCGCACCGGAAATGCCGCAGGCGAGATACAGGTCAGGCCGTACGGTCTTTCCTGTTT
>JAQUYZ010000177.1 GCA_028691625.1 Eubacteriales bacterium | reverse complement strand
CGATCGCCTCTCGCAGAGGAGTGAACCAAAGACCGTCATAAACCAGCTGCGCATACTTCTGCCCCACTATATTTTTATACGCCAGTGTGTCTCTGTCAAGGATCAATTTCTCAAGATCTGAGTGGGCTTTATAAAGGATGGTTCCGCCGGGGGTTTCATATACGCCTCGGGATTTCATCCCTACAAGACGGTTTTCAATAATGTCGATGGTACCGACAGCGTTTTCTCCGCCGATTTTGTTCAATTCCGTAAGCAGCTCCAGCGGTGACATGGCTTTCCCGTTCAAGCCAACGGGCTCTCCCTTGACAAAGTCGATATCAATAAAGGTCGGTGTGTCAGGAGCCTTTTCGGGAGGTACACTCATGACGAGGATATCATCAAGATGCTGATTCCATGGGCTTTCCAGATTTCCGCCTTCATGACTGATGTGCCAGATATTCTGATCTCTGCTGTAGATCTTTTCCTTGGACTGGGCAACCGGAATCTTGTGTTTTTCCGCATAATCAAGAAGGTCTTCTCTGGATTTGAAATCCCAGATTCTCCATGGTGCAATGATCTTGATGGAAGGATTCAGGGCATGGATTGTAGCCTCAAAACGTACCTGATCATTTCCTTTTCCCGTACAGCCGTGGGCAATATGGAAGGCGCCCTCCTGTTCGGCGATCTCAACGAGCTTCTTTGCCATGAGCGGACGTGCCATGAAGTACCGAGCAGATAGTCGTTTTCATAGACTGCTCCTGCCTTCAGTGTCGGCCAGATATATTCGGAGATGAATTCATCCTGCATATCGATCACATAAGATTTAGAAGCACCGGTTGCATAGGCCTTTTTTTCCACTGCGTCGAAATCCTCGTCCTGTCCTGCGTTGCAGCAGACGGCAATCACTTCATAGTCATAATTTTCTTTGAGCCAGGTCAAGATAATAGAAGTGTCCAAACCGCCCGAATACGCTAATACTACTTTTTCTTTTGCCATTTTTTTCTTCCTCCTTTTGGGCATCTATTTCGTTCGCAGAAACTGCGAAATGTCCTTACCGGAAAATAATTATTGAAAAAAGTATACCACTCGATTCGTCAGATAGCAAGAGAAATAATAAATATTTATACATAATATTTTATAAATATGCAAAAACCTATTCCGAAGGCTTGCGGCAAGAGTGTTCTTACTCCTCTCGGAAATTTTTCCGTCAATCTTAGATTGCATGAATTTTTCCGCTGTTTACTTTAATATGATTATTGAATATAATAGTAGTATCTCTGAAAGATGGAGGAAAAACTTTGAATATCAATCAGATTTTGAATGAATTATTAATACGGATAGAAAAGAAGAACATCATCCGGGATGCGCCGATGAAGGAGTATACATCTTTCAAAGCGGGTGGAAGCGCCGCACTCCTTGTGCAGCCTATAAATACAGAGGAGCTTGCTTATGCGTTGAAGGTGCTTTCAGAGCATGAGATCAAGCATCTGGTCATAGGAAACGGAACCAACTTGCTGGTGAAGGATTCCGGCTACGATGGAGTGATCCTGAGAATCGGGGAGGCGTTCCAGGAAATCAATGTAACCGGTGAGCGCATGGAAGCAGGAGCCGGCGTCTTGCTTTCTGCCGCAGCAAGAGAAGCATGCACGGCGTCCCTCGCCGGCTTTGAATTTGCCGGCGGAATTCCGGGCACAATTGGAGGAGCGGTCTTTATGAACGCAGGGGCCTACGACGGCGAAATTTCACAGATCATTGAAAGCGCAGATATCCTTACAAAGGATGGAGCCCGCATATTTAAGCTGAAGAAAGATGAATTGGAACTGTCTTACCGGCATAGTATTTTACAGAGCACCGGTGACATTCTGCTGAAAGCCGTATTTCTTTTGGAAAAAGGAGATCAGGAAACAATCAAAGCTAGGATGAAAGAGCTTGCAGCGAGAAGAACGCAGAAGCAGCCTTTGAGCTGTCCCAGTGCGGGAAGCTTCTTCAAGAGGCCTCATAATCATTTCGCAGGGAAACTGATCCAGGATGCCGGACTTTCCGGACTGACCCGGGAAGGCGCACAGGTATCACCGCTGCATGCAGGTTTTATCATCAATACCGGAAGCGCGACAGCAACGGATATCATCGATCTGATGGAGGTTGTCAGGAGCACCGTTTTCCAGGAATTCGGTATTATGCTGGAACCAGAAGTCAGAATCATAGGAGAATAATCCACAGGAAGGGACTGCATGATATGAAAAAGGACCACAAAGAGGACAAGAATCGATACCGATTGCTATATGATCTTCATACCCATACCACCTTTTCCCACGGGAAGGGGTCCATTGAAGACAATGTCAGGGCAGCCCTGGCAAAAGGGCTGAAAACCGTCGGGATTTCAGATCACGGACCGGGTCATGTGACCTACGGTATCAAGCGGAGCAGCATCGCCGCCATGCGCAAAGAGGTAGAACGGCTGAAGCCGCTATATCCACAGATCGGAATTCTTTTGGGTGCAGAAGCAAATATCATCAATCCGTCGGGAAGGCTGGACGTGACAGAGGAAGAATTGAAACAGTTTGATTATCTTCTGGCGGGGTATCATTACGGTGTTTTTGGAGAGAAGCCGGGTTTTGCCCTTGGCATCCATGCGCAGAATTTCATCCTCAGCGGATGGTTCCATAGAAGCACAAAGCAGCAGGAGAAGCGTAACACGGAATTGGCAGTTCGGGCAATCTATGAAAATGAGATAAAAATATTAACGCATCCCGGAGACAAGGGACCCTTTGATATCGGAGAAATTGCGTTGGCCTGTGCAGACAGAGGCACGCTGATGGAGATCAGTACCTGGCATCATTGGCTGAACGTTGACGGAATTAAAAAAGCGGCAAAGACCAATACCCGTTTTGTCATCAGCAGCGACGCCCATTCGCCGGAACGGATCGGCGACTGTGAGGGCGCAGTGGACAGGATCAGGGAGGCAGAACTTGATTTTAATCGGGTGGACAACTTGATTATTGAAGCGTAGAAAGACGGGCTAGTACAGGAATAAAAGAGGTCAATACTATGGAAGTAATTATCGTAACAGGCTTGTCAGGTGCCGGAAAAAGCCAGGCCATAAATTGTATGGAGGATCTGGGGTATTACTGTATCGACAATATGCCGCCGGCCTTGATCAGAAACTTTATGGATCTGATCATGCGGGACAAGGTAACCATCGAAAAGGCAGCCTTTACCGCCGACATCAGGGGTGGCGAGTTTTTTGACGACCTGAAATCCAGTCTGGAAGAATTGAAAAATGCCGGAATGGAATTCAAGATCATGTTTCTGGAGGCCTCCAACGAGGTTTTGATCAGAAGGTTCAACGAAACCAGAAGGACGCATCCGCTCGCCTGTGCGGGCAGCATCCTGGAGGGCATCACAAAGGAGAGGGATCGGCTCCTTGAAATCAGAAAGATTTCCGATTATATTATCGACACTTCAAATATGAAAACTGCACAGTTGAATGAGGAGATCAAGAAGCTGCTCCTTTCGGAGGAGGATAATCCGGGATTTACCATCAGCATCCAGTCTTTCGGATATAAATACGGGATCCCGCTGGATGCAGATATGGTATTTGATATGCGGTTTATTCCCAATCCTTTCTATTTAAAAAGCATGAGAAAACTGACGGGAAACAGTGAAAAAGTTAGTAAATATGTCAAGAAGTTTCCGGAAACACAGGAATTTCTGCATACTGTTCACGATCTGATTGAAAAGCTGATCCCTTACTATATCAGAGAGGGTAAATTTCATCTGGTTCTTGCGATCGGGTGTACCGGCGGGCAGCATCGATCAGTGGCCATCGCAAATGAACTTTCCAGTCAGTTTCTTGCGGAAGGGAAGCGTGTAATCACGGCACATCGCGATTTGTAAAAAAGGAAGCAATATTTGTAGAAGGGGAACATAAATGACAGACAGTCAGCATTTAGGGCCGAGAATCGCAGTAATCGGAGGAGGAACCGGTTTGTCAGTCATTCTTCGCGGAATAAAGAGAATTACAGACAATCTTACGGCGATTGTAACCGTGGCAGATGACGGAGGCGGATCAGGTATCTTAAGAGAAGATCTTGGAATGCTCCCTCCGGGAGATATCAGAAGTTGTATTTTAGCGATGGCGGATGAAGAGGGCTTGATGCAGGAACTGCTGAAATATCGGTTTACAGAGGGCATGCTGGAAGGGCAGAGTTTCGGAAATCTGCTGATCGCAGCCTTGAACGGCATTTGTGGAAACTTTGAGGATGCAGTGGCCAAGACAAATGAAATCCTTCGTGTCAGAGGGCAGGTGCTTCCGGTAACGGGCAGCGATGTGCAGTTGTGCGCCTTGCTGGAGAACGGGACACTTGTCTGCGGGGAATCCAGGATTCAGCCGGAGGTGCTTCGTCAGGGCAGCCCTGTTGCAAAGGTGCTTCTAAAGCCTGAGAGGCCTACCGCAACGAAAAAGGCAATTGAGGCGATCCAAAGAGCCGATCTGATCCTCATGGGCCCCGGAAGCTTATACACGAGCATAATACCAAACTTTCTCGTTGATGGAATTCCCGAGGCAATCAAACAGTCTACAGGCAGGAAGGTTCTGGTCTGCAATATGATGACACAGCCGGGAGAAACGGACCGATTCTCTGTCTGGGATCATACGGCAAGGGCCGCCGAGTATCTGGGTGAAAATGTCATAGAGTATGTCATTGCAAATAACATGGTGATTGATACGGAAGCGCTGAAGCCCTATAATGAAGATGGGTCGGAGCAGATTATTCCAAATCAGGAGGATCGGCAGAGGCTGCAGGAAAAGGGAATTTCCCTTATTGAAAATAATTTTACTGAGATCAGAAAAGGATATATCCGACATGATGCCGATCGTATCGCAAGTGTGGTTTACGGGCTGATTTGCGATTAGATATTTGCTCGCAGATTTTCTGCGAATTTATTTATTCTAAAGGAGAACAAACAAATGGAAAAATTAATTATTTCTGCCGCGATATGCGGAGCGGAGGTTACAAAGGAGCAT
>JAQUYZ010000176.1 GCA_028691625.1 Eubacteriales bacterium | reverse complement strand
GGCTTTTGAAAACGTCTCCTTCCGGTATCCGGGGGCTGAGGAGCCGGCAATCTCTGATATCAGCTTTGAAACGGGGCCGGGTGAGGTAACGGCCATCATCGGGGGAACAGGGTCAGGGAAATCCACTCTGGTAAACATGATCCCGAGGTTTTACGATGTCAGTGAGGGAAGAGTACTGATTGACGGGGCCGATGTAAGAACGCTTTCCCAGAGTGAGCTTCGCAGTAAAATCGGGTTTGTTCCACAGACGGCACTGCTTTTTACCGGGAGCATCCGGGATAATATTTGTTATGGCAAGGAGGAAGCGACGGAGGAAGAGGTTCTGCATGCGGCCGGGGTCGCACAAGCAGAGCGTTTTATTGAGGATATGCCGGAAGGCTTTGCCACTGCCATTGCACAAGGCGGGTCCAATTTGTCAGGCGGACAGAAGCAGAGGCTTTCGATCGCGAGGGCTCTTGTGAGGAAGCCTGAAATCTATATTTTTGACGACAGTTTCTCAGCGCTTGATTTCAAAACCGATGCGCAGCTCCGTGCCGCACTGAAAAAGGAAACGGTCGATGCATCGGTCATCATCGTTGCCCAGCGTGTAAGCACCGTCATGGATGCCGACCGCATTTTGGTTCTGGATGACGGAAAAATGGCAGGAATGGGCAATCATAGAGAACTGATGAAGCGCTGTCAGGTGTACAGGGAAATCGTATCGTCACAGCTGTCGGAAGAGGAGATGAAGGCATATGAGTAACGGAAGCAACAGACCGGCTGTGGAAAAACCGATGAGGCGCGGCATGGGACACGGACCTGCCGGCGGAATGTCGATGCCCGTCGAAAAGGCAAAGGATTTTAAAGGCACGTTAAGACGGCTTGCCGGTTACCTGGCTCCTCAAAAGCTGAGATTTATCATAGTGGGAATTCTTGCAATCGTAAGTACGGTCTTCTCCATCTTCGGCCCTATGATTTTAGGGAAAGCAACGACAAAGATCGCGGAGGGTTTCATGACCGTTAAAACGCTGGGATTTGCCTCAAGCCGTCTGTTCGATTTTGCATATATCGGCAGAATACTGGGATTGATGATCATCCTATATGTCATCAGCTCCCTGACCGGCTATGCGATGTCCTATATCATGTCCGGCGTAGCACAGAAAACGGTTTACGTGATGCGAAATGAAGTAAAGGATAAGCTGGACCGGCTGCCGCTGCACTATTTCGACGACAGAACCCACGGGGAGATTCTGAGTCGTGTCACAAACGACATGGACACCATCGCCGCAACACTGCAGCAGAGTCTGACCCAGCTGATTACTGCTGTCGTCACATTGGCCGGGATCCTGATCATGATGCTTACCATCAGTCCGATCATGACGATCATTGCACTGGTAACACTCCCGGTATGTACAGTACTGACGATGTCCATCGCAAAGAAATCCCGGAAGTATTTTGCGGATCAGCAGAAGTCACTGGGACAGCTCAACGGGCATGTGGAAGAAATGTATACAGGTCACAGGATTGTCAAGGTCTTCGGGCAGGAAAAGGAGTCCATCAGAAAATTTCAGAAGGTCAATGAAACGCTTTATCATGCCGGCTGGAAAGCACAGTTCATATCGGGCGTCATCATGCCTGCACTGAATTTTGTAAACAATCTGGGGTATGTGTTCATCTGCATCATCGGCGGTGTCATGGTTGTGAGGAAAGCGATTGATGTAGGAGACATCCAGGCGTTTATCCAATATATGAGAAGCTTTACCCATCCCATCGTACAGACGGCCAATATCGCCAATGTGATTCAGGGCACCATTGCCGGCGCGGAAAGAGTGTTCGAGGTTCTTGATGAAGAAGAACAGCAGCCGGAGAGCCGGGATGCGGTGACCGTGAGCAAAAAAGCCATCCGGGGCGAGGTCGTTTTTGAACAGGTATGCTTCCGGTACAAGAAGGAGAGTCCGCTTATCGAGAATATGAATATTCACGTCAAGCCCGGACAGATGGTTGCCATCGTAGGCCCTACAGGGGCAGGCAAGACAACACTGGTGAATCTGCTTCTTCGATTCTATGAACTTTCCGGCGGCAGGATCACTGTCGACGGCATTCCCATTACGAAAATGACGAGGGGAGACTTAAGGGGTTTGTTTGGAATGGTTCTCCAGGACACCTGGCTTTATAAGGGAACGATCATGGAAAACATCGGGTACGGCCTGGAAAATCCCGGAAAAGAGAAGATCATCGAAGCAGCGAAAGCTGCCCATGCGGATCATTTTATCCGGTCCCTGCCGATGGGGTACGAAACAATATTGAATGAAGAGGCATCCAATATCTCTCAAGGCCAAAAACAGCTTTTGACCATCGCAAGAGCGCTTCTTGCAGATCCGCCGATCCTGATCCTTGACGAGGCTACTTCAAGTGTGGATACCCGTACGGAAGCGTTGATTCAAAAAGCGATGACCAAGCTGATGAAGGGGCGTACCAGCTTTGTCATAGCTCATCGGTTGTCCACAATCAAAAATGCAGACTTGATTTTGGTTATGAAAGACGGCAGTGTCATCGAACAGGGGACCCACGAGGAATTAATGGCACAGAAAGGATTCTATGAGGATCTGTATCATAGTCAATTTATAACGAATACCGAGGCACAGGAGGAAGAAAATGAATAAGGAATTGATGCATTCTGTCAGCGAATCACTGCTCAGGCTTCGGCTTTTGACAGTATCCCAGCTTCTGAAACCCATGCGGGAAATTGAGCGGGAAAGAAATGAATTTCCCCAGGGTTACCTGCATGTCCTGTCGTGGCTGAGCGCAAGAGATGCCCCGGTCTCCATGACGGATCTCGCCGGAGCCTCATGCATTTCAAAACCAAATTTAACGACAATGGTGGATCGTTTATGTGCAGAGGGTCTGGTAGCGCGTTCCTCTGATGTCAGCGACAGGCGGATCGTCAATGTTGCGCTGACGCAGAAGGGAATGGAGTATCTGAACCGGCATAAGGAAGAGGTCTCCGCATTCATCCAAAGCAGACTGGCGCTTCTTGAGGATTCAGAGCTCAGAAAGCTGAAGGGTGCTTTGGATGATATTGCGGACATCATAAAAATAATAGAGGAGAAAAAGGGCGGGGATTCAAGGACGCATGATTGTAAGGGGAACCCTGCCGTTCATGGCAAGGATTAATCTCCTTTCGACCTCATGCCAGTTGATCAGTTCCCACCAGGATTCGATATACTTTTGTCGGTCGTTTTGATAATCAAGGTAATAAATTGATTATCATTTCTTCTCCGTTCCTCAACCATAGCGATTTCTGCTGCATTCAGGCCATCAACATAGGCTTTGTGGTGTTTATCGTGATGGATTCTGAGGGTTTGCGCACGGATGACCGGTTCCAGCGCTTCATAGGCGTAGGGGAGGGGAGGAAGCCGATGCTGCCCCGGCGGAAGCATTGCATATTCCATTTTACAACCTCCTTACTTCATTTTATTTGTATAGTATTCACTTATGCGCTGCCTTGTGTTTATTATCGTTTATGTTATAATATTTCCACAATTGGATCGCGTGCAAAAATTTGAAAATCATATGCAGTTAGGAGCAGAAGGATGAAATTAGACAGAATAAGGATAGAAAATTGAATGAATGAGAGTGAAAGAAATGAAAAATTTAAAAATAATAACAAAAGTATGGAGGCCGGTATCGCATGACAGATTTAGATAATAAAACAGTACGTATGGGAGAATATCCCGTCGGTAAGCTTCTTATGGAGTTCTCAATACCGGCAATCATAGCAATGATAGCAAATGCTTTATATAATGTGGTAGACAGCATTTTCGTGGGGAGAGGCGTGGGCTCTCTGGCGCTGACTGCTGTAACCATTGCATTCCCGATCATGATCATGCTCATGGCATTCGGAATGCTCATCGGGATCGGAGCCACCGCGCTTATCTCAATCAAACTCGGCCAGCAGAGGAGGGAGGAGGCAGAACAGATCCTTGGGACTGCCTTTGCCATGACAATCGTAATGGGAATCGGAATTTCAATCATCATTCTTCCATTTCTGGATCCGATCCTGAGATTTTTAGGAGCGACCCCCGACGTCTTCGGGTATGCGAAACAGTTTGCCTCCGTGATCCTCATCGGCACGGTATTTCAGTTTATTTCCTTTGGTCTGAATAATATTATCCGTGCAGAGGGGAACCCTGTGATTTCGATGGCTACCATGCTGTTTTCGGCTGTTTCAAACACGATACTGAACCCGCTTTTCATCTTCGTTTTCCATTGGGGCGTGGTCGGGTCCGCACTGGCGACAGTGATTACACAGATCATCGTATCCGGATATATTATTTATCATTTTACGATTGGCCACAGCAATCTGAAGCTATATAAGAAAAATATCAGAATACGGTTTGACTTGCTGGGCAAAATCACAACCATTGGACTTTCTCCGTTTTTACTGCAAATTGCGGCAAGCATTACCCTGTTTATCTTCAACAACAACCTGTTGACCTACGGCGGAGAGATGGCTGTCGCTGCGATGGGCGTGATCAATCGTGTCACAATGATGCTTCTGATGCCGATCTTCGGAATCAATCAGGGAGCGCAGCCGATCATAGGATATAATTACGGAGCAAAAAAGTATGACAGGGTGAAAAAAACGCTGACGCTTGCTTCGATTGCCGCAACGCTGATTTGCGTCTTTGGATTTGGTATTTCAGAGCTCTTCAGCCATCAGATCATCGGACTCTTCAATAAAGATAAGGAATTGATCGAGATAGGAACAAGGGGAATAAGGATTTTCATGATTATGATCCCGATCGTAGGAATACAGATTGTAATAACGAATTATTTCCAAGCGGTGGGGAAAGCATCCAAAGCAATTTTACTCAGCCTCACCCGCCAGGTGATTTTCTTAATTCCC
The DNA here is from genome assembly GCA_028691625.1 of Eubacteriales bacterium. Classification (GTDB taxonomy): domain Bacteria; phylum Bacillota; class Clostridia; order Peptostreptococcales; family Anaerovoracaceae; genus Anoxybacterium. The sequence goes on along the minus strand of JAQUYZ010000176.1, from coordinate 134 downwards.
TTGGTTTTGATCCTGCCGAGATTCTTTCCGCTGGACGGCATCTGGATGGCAGGTCCTGTGGCGGATTTTTCATCCTCTCTCCTTGCGGTCCTTCTGTTGACGAAAGAATTCCGGTATCTGCAGACAAAGCACGA
>JAQUYZ010000175.1 GCA_028691625.1 Eubacteriales bacterium | reverse complement strand
GGAACAGTTCCTCCCGCAGCAGGTTCAGCAAGGTCATCTCAGGATCTGCAGTCAGTGTGACTTCTTTTCCGTTTAATACAAAAGTGATTTCAACTTTACTCATATCTTATTTTTCCCTCCTAAAGCAGCGCTGATCAGTGAGACTGTAAATTTTTCTATCACAGGGAGCTTATAACTGCTGGATGAACGCGCTCCGGTTTGAGAAAACACATACTCTGAAGCAAGTTTTCCCGTTTCGGCAAGAGCTTCCGCAGTCAATTCACGGCTCATCAGATATTCTTCGACCGCTTTGATCCGCTCCGGTACTGAGGTGGATGCACCCAGGGCAAAGCGGATGCGCTTCACAACATTGTTTTCCAGCTTCAGAACACAGCTTCCGCTTAATCTTGCGATCGCCAGAGCATTTCTCCTGCCGATTTTTTTAAAAGCGGAGAGGCTGCTCGCAGGGAGACGTTGTATGAGGATACCTGTCAGGATTTCATTGCCTTTTAATGCTGTTTTTTTGCTGCCGGCAATAAAGTCTTCCAGTGCTAATATCCGCGTAGTTACTGTTCCATTAGCTATAAGGGATTGCAGCTCGACCTTCGCGTCCAGACAGAGCAGTGGAGTAAACCCGTCCCCCGCTGCGCTGGCGTTGCAGAGATTACCCCCAAGGGTGCCTCTGTTCCTGATCTGGGGGGAGCCTACCGTCTTTGCGGCTTCCCGGAGAATGCCCGCCGCCTCCTGAAGGAGCGCAGAGTCTTCGATCTCCGTAAAGGTCGTCATGGGGCCGATTCTGATCAGATCTTCCGCTGCTTCGATCCCCTTCAGCGCATGGACCTTGGATAAATCGATCATGATTCCTTCAGGACCTCTGTCATCGCGCATGGCAACTACGAGATCTGTTCCGCCTGCAAGCAGGGAGGCCCCTTCATAATCTCCCCTCAGCTGCAGCGCCTTGATTAATGTATCCGGTTGAAAAAATTCCCTAATCATTGCGTCTTCTCTCCTTTTAGTATTTCTGCCAAATAACCAAGCCGTTCACTTTCCTGAATCGCTGCGAACACGCTTTCCAGATCCGCAGGAAGCTTCCGGATTCTGACGCCAAGCGCATTCTCAATGGCGTTGATGACCGCCGGTGCAAAGGTGGCAGTGGAAGACTCCCCGATTCCCTTTACACCAAGGGGATTTACCCCCGGCTTCTGCGGTTCCAGCGGAATCGGTCTGAAATTCTTAAAATCCATCGTTGTGGGCAATAAGTACCCGTCAAAGTTCAGGGTTTTTACCTGGCCTTTCCGGATATCAACCTCTTCTGTTAAAGTGAAACCATAAGCCATGGAACCGCCTCCGGCGATCTGCGCTCTGACCTCCGGCTCATTCAATATCCTTCCCACATCGTGGATCGCAACCACGTCGATGATTTCCACTTTCCCCGAGGCCAGGTCAATTTCTACCTCGGCGCCGCAGGCACCGTAGTTGAAGGAGGCATAGGTGTCTCCGCAATTGTTCTCAAAATCCCACCATACGGGAGGGAGAGACCACCATCCGTAGCCGAATACGCCCGGAAGCTTGGTATAGCTCAGCGTGACGGCATCCTGAAAGCTGATTTGCTTTTTCTTATGATCCGTAAAGACACTATTGTTTTCGAATATTAAACATTCGGGAGAAACGCCCCAGTCTTCCGCAACGACTTTCGCAATTCTCTTCTTCGCGTCTTCCGCCGCCACAACCGCGGCATTGCCGGAGGTAATCGTACCCCTTGACCCTACCGTCGCGCCGCTGTCGGGCAAGTACGCGGTATCAAGGGGACTGACCTTCAAGTTCTCAATACTGACGCCAAGGGTCTTACTGACCATCTGCAGCACGATATTGCTTCCGCCCTGGCCCATTTCCGCAATTCCGGTGAGCACCGTGATGCTGCCGTCCCGTTCGATATGGAGATTGACAGCGGCGGCATCCAGCGTTGTAACGCCGGCCCCGTTGGCTTCGCCGCGGAAGATGCAGGAAATCCCTCTTCCTCTCACTTTTCCTGCGGGGGGAGCAGCCGGCTTTTCATGAACGGGGAAGACCTCTTCCAGTTTGTCGAGACATTCGATCAGGTTGACGCTTTTCAGCTTCTGGCTTGTGGCGGTGACCGCACCTTCCCGGTAGGCATTGATTCGCCTGATTTCCAGCGGATCCATCCCAAGCTCCTTCGCCAGTTCGCTCATTAGGGACTCTGAAGCAAAGTCCACCTGTGGGGAACCAAAGCCGCGAACCGCATCGGAATAGACATTGTTCGTAAAGGCGCCTACGATGGTTGTGGAGACATTTTCAATTTGATACGGACCGGTTGCCTCTACGGTCGCTCTCCATATGGTTGCTTTGCTCTTGGTTATGTATGCGCCTACATCAGCTAAGCCGTTGATTTCGATGGCGGTAATCCGTCCGTCCTTCTTGGCGCCTATTTTATAGTTCAGCTTGAAGGGATGGCGTTTGCTTCCCTCGAGCAGCACTTCCTCGCGGGTCCAGGTCATCTTGCAGGGCCTTCCGGTGATCATTGCCGCCATGGCCGCACGGGAGGCAACGACATTGATATCGCAGTCCTTCCCACCAAAGGCGCCACCGATGGCAGGCTGGATCAGCCGTACCCTGTTTTCACTGAGACCGCAGGCAGCAGCCACAGCTCGTTTCACATTAAAGGGTCCTTTGCCGGGACAGTAAACTGCGATTCCGTCCGCTTCCGGTACAACAACCGCTCCATCCGGTTCAATGGCAGCGTGCATCGCTCTCTGGGTGGCGTATTCCCGTTCGAGAATGACATCGGCTTCCCTGAAGCCTGCAGCGATGTCGCCCTTAACCGTTTTATGTGTGATTGCGAGATTTGAGTCGCCGTGCAATGCCGGGGCTCCGGCTGCCAGTGCTTCTTCGGGGGTATAAACTGCCGGCAGCTCTTCATAATCCACTTTTACAAGCTTTGCCGCTTTTGCTGCCAGTGACCTTGTCTCAGCCACGACGACGGCTACCCCATCTCCGGTGCACTTTACCACATCTTCCACAAGCACAGGCTTGTCGTTGGGAAGATGATTCCTTCCGAAAACATCCTTTGCCGTGAGTACTTTTACAACGCCTTTCAGCTTTAAAGCTTCCGAGCTGTCAATATTGATAATCCTCGCATGGGGAGCGGGGATTCTGACCGTTTGCACATAGAGCATCCCGGGAAATTTTAAATCGTCGACATATTTGGCCTTGCCTGTGATTTTTCCGTAGGCATCCTGCCTGTCAACAGGGTTCCTCTTTTCATTTACCACGATTTTTGCCTCCTTTGGGTTTCATCAGCGCCGGCAACTGTATCCGCCGCCGGCTGAAGCATATTGGAACTAGAACATTTCTGCCATGGAAGAGTAGTCATAATAGGGAGTAAACCCTCCTGTATGAAGGAATACCACAGTTGAGCCTTTTCTAATCACATTCTTTCGGATGAGCCCGATGAGTCCGGCCATGGTTTTCCCCGAATAAACCGGGTCAAGCAGGACTCCTTCCGTCCTCGCCAAAAGCTCAATGGCTTCCTTCAACTCAGCAGTAGGTTTGGAATAGCCTTCTCCGACGTACTCCTCATGACAAATTATTTTATCCCGATCGGGAGCTTTCACATTCAGCAGCGCAGCAGTGCCTTCAAGGGCTCCGCAAACAGCCCCCAGCTGCTTTTCATTCTTTTGCGCAACGTTGATTCCAATTACGGGAGCAGAAGCACCGCCTTGTTCCAGTCCGATCATCAGGCCCGCCTGTGTTCCGCCGGTTCCGCTTGGGCATACAACATAATCAAATGCAACCTGCTTCTCTTTTGCCTGTTCAAGCAGCTCCCCGGCACAAAGAACATAGCCGCAATTTCCGAGTGGACAGGTGCCGCCCCGCGCAAGGATATAGGGATTTTTGCCGCGGGCTTCCAGGTCCGCTTTCATTTTCAGCGCAAGCTCCATGGTATGAAGCGGTCCGGTAACGGGATCTCCGCAGCTGACCGTCCTTGAGACGCCGCCGAATTCATAGAGATGTTGATTCGGATCGAGAGCGTATTGATAGTCAGACTTTGCCCAGTGTTCAAGAATCAGCTCGGTTTTCATTCCTTCCATATTAGCCATCAAGAGGGCCATCAGGTTGTGATTGCACTGAACGGTGCTTGCAGTGATGATTGTGTCAGCCGAGCGGTCGACCGCTTCCTGAAAGAGAAATTCCAGCTTCCTTGCCTTATTGCCGCCGAAAGGAAGCAGATCATCTCGTTTGATATAAATATCCACTTCCCCGCCAAGTGCCAGTGATAAATTGGACAGCTTCTGCAGAGGCGTAATTTGCTTACTATAATTTCTTTTTGGAATCGCTTTGATTTTTTCAAACAGACGGTTTTCAGACATACCCATACTCCTATCAATCACTCAAAATTGGTTATAACCCCTATTCTTTTTTGTGGGTTGCGCATTACTCCCTAATTATAACAAACTATAATCGATTATACAAGGAAAATGCGATCAGCAACCATGAAAAATCAACATCCGACGCGTATAATATATGGAAAAACAAATGAAAACTGCCCTGAAATAAATCAGAGGCAGTTTTCATGTATCTAAAAAAATTTGGAGAACCATGTATGTTATCTCTTGTTGCTTGCACCAAGTACGTTCTTAATCTTGTGCTGTACCATCTTCTGAATGGCCTCTCTTGCAGGTCCGAGATACTTTCTCGGATCGAATTCCGCAGGATTTTCCATGAAGATTCTTCTGATCTCAGCCGTCATTGCAAGTCTTAAGTCGGTATCAATGTTAACCTTACAAACACCGTACTTGGCAGCAGTTCTGATCATTTCTTCGGGAACACCCTGGGCACCGGGAATGTTTCCGCCGTACTGGTTGCAGAGTGCCACAAATTCAGGCAGAACGGTGGAAGCACCGTGGAGTACCAGCGGAGTCTCCGGAATCAGGCTGGTGATCTTCTGCAGTCTTTCAAAATCAAGATATGGATCACCCTTGAATTTGTAGGCGCCGTGGCTTGTACCTATGGAGATTGCCAGAGAATCAACTC
>JAQUYZ010000174.1 GCA_028691625.1 Eubacteriales bacterium | reverse complement strand
GAGAATGTTCCCCGAAGCAAGGAACAGCATTGCCTTTGTAAAGGAGTGATTGATCATATGAAAAAGGCCGGCGAAGATGGACAGCGGGGTAAACAGGCCGATGGCCAGGGTGATGATGCCCATGTGTTCGATGCTGGAATACGCCAGCAGCCTTTTATAATCCTTCTGAGTCAGTATGAATATGGCAGCGGTTGTAATGGATAACAGACCGAAGCCGATCATGATCCTGCCGGTAAACCGGCTGTCGCCGAGATTCTTGTTTACGATGGAAAGCACACGAATGACCGCATACAGTGCACTGTTGAGCAGAACTCCGGAAAGGAGGGCGCTGATGGGGGAGGGTGCCTGGCTATGCGCATCGGGCAGCCAGGTGTGCATGGGCACCAAACCGGCTTTCGTACCGAAGCCTATGACAATAAACAGAAAGGACAGCCTTAATACGGGGCTGTTCAGCTCCTTTGCATGCTCGTAAAGGATATTCCACTGCAGCGCATGGGCATGATCGATGATATCCACTGAGGACAGATGCAGGAAGATGATTCCCACCAATGCGATCGCAATGCCGACGGAGCAGATGATGACATATTTCCAGGCTGCCTCGAGAGAATGCTTGTCATTGTGAAAGCCCACAAGGAACGTGGAAGCCAGGGTTGTGCCTTCAATGGCAATCCAGAGCACACCGATGCTGTTCACGGTCAAAGCGAGGATCATGGTAAACAGAAAGGAATACATCAGCGTATAAAACAGCTGAATTCGTTTGATATTTACTTCCCCGCTGCGCAGCTCTCCATTGAGATACCCGACGGAATAGATGCTCACCAGAAAGCCGATAATCACAACGATGTCCAGGATGATGGCACTGAGTGCGTCGAGATAAAAGAGTCTGCCGAAAAGTTCATATTGCAGAATCCCGGATATCATAACGCGCTTTGTCGCAAATCCGGCAAGCACAACCAGGGCAAAGGAGCAGGCTACATTCATTGCATGCAGAACCGTGGTTTTCTTTATTAGTATTGACAGCAGCACTGCGATAAGCGGTATCAGCCACAGAATCAGTCCCATACGTTCTATCCTTTCAAATTTCTCAGCTTGTTGATATTGATGGATTCAAATTTTTCGTTGATCTGCACCACCATGATGCCCATGATGAGGATGGCAGTGATCATATCGATAAAGATGCCGATGTCTACAATAAACGGCATTCCGTGGGTCGAGAACATCGCTGTGACGAAAATTCCGTTTTCAATGACCAGAAACCCGATCATCTGGCCGAGGGCTTTCTTTCTGCTGATCATAAAGAAGAAGCCAATCAGAATAACGGAAAAGGAATTCACCACCTGTAGATTGATGTGATCCGCACTGAGACTGCTGATGCCGGATACGGAGAAGTAGGTGAAGACGACCAGAGCGCAGCAGATAATGATCAGCAGCGGAATATTGAGGAAAAAGTCCTTTTCCACCTTGTATTCGACATTGCCGTAAGTCTTATGCAGCAGCCTGGGGATATAGATGACCTTCAGCAGAATGATGATGGCACAGACCAGCAGAATATCAAGACTGCCTTCCGAGGCAAGGCTGTGGAAGCCCATAATGCCGGCGGTCAGCGCGATCAATGCAGACTGGATACGGAACGTCTTAATATAGGATTTGATTCTCTTATGCGATACAAGAATGAACGACGAGAGTAAAATCAAAACCGATAAGAGATCAAAATAAGAATCCATTCGCTACCTCCCTAATATGAAATACTGCAGAAACCCTAAAAAGGACAGGATAAATGCCAGCGCTGCCAGATTCGGGATGCTGAAAAACCGGAATTTCACCGTGCTGATTTCAGCGACCGCTATCATTGCTGACAACAGAACCACCCTCAGAAAATAGAGCGCAACCGACAGTAGAAAGCCGCCTGACCCGGCAAAGGGGATCAGCTGGTCCGCCGGCAGAAACAGGTTGGCGACCAGAGTGATCAGGATCAGCTGCTTGACCGCTGCACTATACTCCATCAGGGCGAGATGCTTCCCGGAGTATTCCAGCAGCATGGCTTCGTGAACCATGGTGAGCTCCAGGTGGGTTGCCGGGTCGTCCACGGGAATTCGAGAGGTTTCCGCCAGAATGATGATGAGCATCGCGAGGAAGGTCAAGATGAAGACGGGTTGAAACAGCGGATTTCCCACTGCCGCCATCGTAACCATCATTTGATGGATGGATGTGGAGCCCGCAATCAGACCGATGGTAAAAATCGAGACCAGGATCGACGGCTCGATCAAAGACGAGATCATGGCTTCCCGGCTGGAACCCATGCCGCCGAAGGTACTTCCGGTATCCAGTGCGGAAATGCACATAAAAAACCTTCCCAAAGCCAGTAGATAAAACAAAAGAATGATATCTCCCGGGAACGGAACAGCAGGCAGAAGCGTTGTTACCGGCACGAGAAGTGCTGCCGCAGCTGTCGTTGAAAAAACAATATAAGGCGTCGCTTTGAAAATCCACGATGCGGTTTCTGAAACGACGGAATCTTTCTTAATCAATTTGAACAAGTCGTAGTACATCTGCAGGATCGGAGCACCCTGGCGCTTCTGTGAAAACGCCTTGCTCTTTTTAATCAAACCGTCGACCATCGGAGCCAGAAGGAGGATGACCAGCAGCTGTATCAAGTTGTTTATGATCGCGATCATGGGCCGCCTCCTTTATCCGATTCTGTTATAGAGCATCAGCACGAGAACTGCAACGAAAATATAGAGCAGATACGTATGGACACTGCCCGTCTGTATCATAAGTTTCACCCGCTTTGACCAGGCGGTAACCCAGACAAGCAGAGGAATATAAATATATTTTTCAAACACGGATTCCGTGGTTATGGTGTATTCCATGGACTCGGGATGGTAGGGATGATCTCCCTGAAGCTTTAAGTCCCTTGATGATTGAAAGAATATCTTGAAAACGATTTTCATCGGCTTTGAAAACGCAGTGCCGCTGTACTGCATTCTCGGAGTCAGGCTGCCGAAGCCGCAGTCCCAGGTGCCGTATTTTCGTTCTCTCCGGCTTCCGCCGAGGATTCTCAGCATGGCCAGCGCCAGTGCGGCCAAAAGGAGGATGCTCACAAAGATCAGCAGCGGAGATACGGCATTGTTGTTGCCGCTGATCTTCAGCGGATACCAGGCTGCGAGAAAACCTCCCTGCAGTTGTCCCACCACGCCGTTTCCCGTGATGGACGCGATTACCCTGCTCAGCAGGTTCAGCGGAATCAGAGGAAGAAGGCCGAACAAAAGACAAAGGAAAGCGAGAATTCCGGAGCCCAGGTTCATCGCAAGGGGAACCTCCTTCGCATAAGCTGCATGGTCACTTCTCGGAAGACCCAGGAAGGAAATTCCGAAGAGCTTGATGAAACAGGCCGCAGCCAGCGCACCGGATAAAGCAAGCACGGCAACGGAGACAATATAGGCGATGTTCAGCGCGGCGTTTCCTGAGGAAATGCTTGCAAAGATGGATTGATACGTGAGCCATTCCCCGATGAAACCGTTGAAGGGAACGAGGGCGGATATGGAAAGAGCGCTTCCCAGAAAGAATACTGCCGTAACAGGCATTCTCTTGATCAGGCCGCCCAGCTTTTCCATGTTCTTGGTATGAGTTGCATAATGAATTGACCCGACGCCGAGAAAAAGACCTCCCTTAAACAGGGAATGGTTAAAGCAGTGCAGCAGGGAAGCGGTCAGGGCCAGAGCTCCCACCCAGTGATTTTCCCGGGCAAACGCCAGAAAAGCGATGCCGAGGCCGATGAAGATAATTCCCATATTCTCAATGCTGCTGTAAGCCAGCAGCTTTTTTATATTCTGTTCGATAAAGGCATAGAGGACGCCGAATACCGCCGAACTCATCCCGATGACCAAAATAACGGCTCCCCACCACGGCGTTTCCACTCCAAGGTACAGGAATACAAAGCGAAGCAGGCCGTAGACAGCTGTTTTGATCATGATCCCGGACATGAGGGCGGATATGTTTCCCGGTGCTGCCGGATGGGCATAGGGCAGCCAGATGTGAAGCGGGATCACACCCGCCTTGGTTGAAAAACCGATGAGGAAGAAGAGAAACATCAGGTTTCTCCCGGTTTCCGGTATGTGCTGCGAGGAAGCGGATAAATCAAAGGTCTCGGTATAATAAAACATGAGCATAAATGCGATCATGAGAAATGCGGTGCCAAGATGAGTCATAACGATGTACAAAAGTCCTGCCTGACGGTTTTCTTCCTGCTCTGATTCAAAGACCACAAGAAAATAGGAGAGAACTGCCATGATCTCCCATGCCATAAAGAAGAAGACGGCATTGTCTGCCGTGAATACGAGCAGCATGGAAAGTATAAATGTGGAATACAGGAAATGGAACAGACTGACATTCCGTTTGCCGTGATAATGGGCGGTATAGCCGATGGAGTAAATCGATACACAGAGGGTAAGGACAGACAGGATCAGGAGAAAGAATGCAGAAAGTGCATCCATCGTCATACTGACAGACACGTAAGGTATGGTGGATTCGAATGGCTTCAATATGATTTTTTCCTGACCCGAAAGAAGCAGCCGGACTGCGGAAGCGGCACCAAGCACAGATGCAAGGATGCAGCCGGCCTGGGCTGACTGGGTACAAAGGTGCGGATGCTTATAAAAAATAATAGCTGCAATTGCAGCAGCCAGATATGTAATCATCGAACCATATAAAAGATAATCCGGTGCGAACCAATTCATTCTGTTCAAAACCTCCCGTACGACGGTAATTAATAGCATTTTTAGATTATCACTGAACGGATATGGTTGTCAAGGAATAAAGAAAGCCTTACTATTTCGAATATTGTGTCATTCGTATGAAGCTGCCCCCGGCCGGCCGGGGGCAGTTTCAACAAATTGAATCCCATATAGGTTTTGGATTATAAAGTCTGATACTCTTCTAAAAATTTAACCACCAGGTTGACGGTGTTTTCCAAGTCGTCCAGGTTTACAGTACCCACCGGGGTATGCATATATCTTTGGGGGATACATACACCACCA
>JAQUYZ010000173.1 GCA_028691625.1 Eubacteriales bacterium | reverse complement strand
GGTGACCTATGAGGAATTTCTGGAACTGACGGAAACTTCCGAGCAGCGGTTTGAATTGATTGATGGAGTCGTTTACAATCTTGCAGCGCCGTTTTATGGGCATCAGCATGCGGTTGGTGAAATCCACGGCACGTTTTATAACTGGTTTAAGGATAAAAAATGCACCCCCCTCACATCGCCTTTTGACGTTACGCTGATAAAATCGGAGGATAATGTCTGTGTCGTCCAGCCTGATATCCTTGTGATCTGCGACAATGACAAGATCGATAAAGAAGGCAGATACAAAGGGGTTCCGACTCTGGCGGTGGAGGTTCTTTCCGAATCCACCAGAAGCAAGGACATGCTGAAAAAGCTGGATCTTTATAAGCAATGCGGCGTCAGGGAATACTGGCTGGTCGATCCGAAAAATAAACTGGTGCATGTCTATATCCTTGACAAAAATGAAATAACGGACAGCTTGGTCTTTCAGAAGGGCGCGCAGGAATATGCAGAGTCAGTATATTTCAGCGGCTTAAAGGTATCTTTGAAGGATGTGTTCGTCTGAAGTGGTAGAATCCTGTTGGAGGTGATTCTATATGCAATCCATCGAATATGAAGGGCAAGACCACTGCTTAGATAGGAATCAAAAAGCAGACAGCCAGGCTGTCTGCTTTTATCTTTATTAAACTATTCGGCTGATTCGCTGCTCTTATCTTTATAAATCTGGACCTGGAGCTTAAACAGTTCTGCCATTTTTTCTTCGAGCTTATATTTGCCGTCCTTTAAGCCCCAGTCAAAGATGACCCCCCTGGCCACCAAGAAAAGTAAATCTACGATTTCTTCAGAGCTTTTGTCTTTTGTTATTTCATTTTTTCTTTGACCTTCCTGAATAATGTCATTCAGGATTGCCTGCATCAATCTTCCTTTTTTTAAGAAAAATTTATTCTCCGTATTATAAAGGTGGATTGTAAATCCGATCTTCGTCTGTTCCGAATATCTTGCATAGTACCGAAAGTATTCAACGATCTGATCCAATGAGTTTTCCGACTTTAACTTGTTTTTTACGTTATCTCGAAAAAAATTGTCAGCTCTTTGATATACCTCAAACAATATTTCGTCTTTCGATTTGAAGTAATGATAAAATGCTCCGACGGATACGCCGGCCTTTTTGCTGATATCCTCAATCGTGATATTGTTGAAACCCTTTTTAGACATCAAGTTAAAAGCTGTATTGTATATTTTGTTGCGTGTTTCAACAGCTTGAATTTGTCTGCTCGTCATTTTTTTCTGCAATGCCATCACCTATTATTTCACATATTTTATTCTTTAATGATAAATCAAACAGCCTGGATTGTCAAAAGATATATCATTTTGATTGCGTGATTATTTTTCTTATTAAAAACCCTTTACAAGTATAAAATATTATCATATAATGAACCTACTTCAACGAACAATATTCGGCGAATAATATTCGGAAACGTTTCATACAAGTAAGGAGGTAAAAAAGGTGGATGAAATGAAAGAAAGACTATCACAAATTGTCGGAAAAGAAAATGTTTTTGACAGTTTGGAGATTCTTGAACCCTACGCGAAAGACCAGAGTTTTAGACGAAGCCTCAGACCATGGTTCGTCGTGAGACCTGCTTGCGCGGATCAAATCCAGGAGTTGATTCAATGGGCAAACGAGACAAGAACGCCGTTAATTCCTGTAAGCTCAGGGGCTCCCCATTTTCACGGTGATACGGTGCCAAGCGCAGCAGGTGCGGTAATTATTGATCTAAGCGGAATGAAGAAGATTCTGAGAATCGACCGCAGAAACAGAATTGCTGTAATCGAGCCCGGCGTTACATATGACCAGCTGGAAGCGGAACTCGCAAAAGAAGGATTGAGAGTGACGATGCCTTTGCTTCCAAGAAAAAATAAATCTGTTGTTGCAAGCCTTCTCGAAAGACAGCCGACAGTGATCCCAAGATATCAGTATTCACTGACAGAGCCGTTACGAAACTGCGGCGTAATCTGGGGAAATGGCCAAAAACTCTATACCGGTGATGCCGGGAACGGCCCCTATAATCTGGAGGACCAATGGAAGGCAGGCATGGCTCAAGTAGATCCGAAAGGACCCAATGCAACGGACTTCACAAAAATCATAACCGGCGCACAGGGAACCATGGGGATTGTATTCTGGGCCTCGGTAAAATGTGAAATCCTTCCTGATGTCCGCAAGCTCCTTATGGTACCGGCTGACAACCTGGAAAGCCTGATTGATTTCTCTTATCGGACCCAACGGCTGAGAATGGGTGATGAGGTTATGATCGTCAATCATGCACAGCTCGCAAATATGATAGGCGCGAATGCCGATCATATTTCCAAGCTGAAACAGCAATTGCCGTATTGGATCATGCTGATGGGAGTTGCCGGCAGAGCAGTATATGCGGATGAGAAGCTTTCTGTTATGGAGCAGGATATCATCGATACCGCTCAGCAGTTCGGTCTGAATGTCGTTACCGGTATCTCCGGCATCAGCAGTAGAACCCTGCTTGACACGATCTTAAATCCTTCCGATGAGAATTACTGGAAGCTGAATTACAAGGGAGGCTGCCAGGATATTTTCTTTATGACTACATTAGATAAAACTCCCCAATATATCAAAACGATATACTCCGCAGCAGATACGCTGGGCTTCAGTTCAAGCGATATCGGGATTTACATCCAGCCTCAGCATCAGGGTGCAGTATATCATTGTGAGTTCAATCTGCCGTATGATCCATGCAATAAGAAGGACGTCGAAAAAGTGCAGGCGCTTTATGAAAAAGCGAGCAGAGAACTGGCCGGACAGGACGCTTATTTCTCAAGGCCATACGGAATGTGGTCAGATCTGGTGTACCAGCGGGATTTAGACAGTACAACAACGTTACGGAAATTAAAGAAAATTTTCGATCCGAACAATGTAATGAATCCCGGAAAGCTTTGCTTTTAATTAACCAAACAGGAGGTGTAAAGAATGTCACTCGAAGATTTCAGAGCAGATGCGCTGCGTTGCACTCGATGCGCTTATTGCAAGTGGGTTCCCATTGATTTAATCAAGAGCTGGAGATTTTCCAAAGGTTGCCCAAGTATAGAATTCAACCATTTCCATTCCTATTCGGCCGGCGGAAGATACGTAACCGCTTTGTCCCTGCTGGAAAACCGGGTTGAAGTAACGGATAAACTGAAGGAATCCGTTTTTAAATGTCAAATGTGCGGAAACTGTGATGTGACCTGCAAAATTTGCCGTTATGATATGGAACCCCTGGCTGCGATGCATGAACTCCGCTTCACCATGGTGGAAGGCGGACATACCATTCATGAGCACGACCAGGTGATCGAAGGCTATCGCAAGCTGAACAACATGCTCAAGAAGCCGAAGGACAAAAAGGGCGATTGGGCAAACGGGATCAAAATCAAGGATTTAACAATGGAGACTGCGGAGGTGGTATTCCATGCGGGATGTCAGTATTCTTACGATCCGGAGCTTCAGAAGGTTGCCAGGATTTCAGTGGAAATTCTTCAGAATGCCGGAGTTGATTTCGGTATCATGGGTAAGGATGAGAATTGCTGCGGCGGACGTGCGTATCACATGGGATATAAAGACGATTATATCAACGGAGCAGAGAAGAATCTGGCTGCATGGAAGAAGGCCGGCGTGAAGACAGTCATTACTCCTTGCGCAGACTGCTACCACACCTTTAAAAGGCTCTATCCGCAGAACGGGTCAACCGTTGAGGTACTGCACATGGTTGAGTTTGTCGACCGGCTGATCCGGGAAGGCAAGATCAAGTTTACAAAACCTGTAAACAAAAAAGTTACATATCATGACCCGTGCTATCTGGGTCGACAGGGCGAACCGTATATCCCATGGGACGGCAAGGAAAAGAAAATATTCGGCCAGGCAGTGGTTTATGATCCGCCGAGGCCAAGGTATATCGGCGCCTATGGTGTATATGAAGCACCACGAAATATCCTGAAAGCGATTCCGGGTGTCGAATTGGTTGAAATGGAACGTATAAAAGAAGCGGCATGGTGCTGCGGCGCCGGTGGCGGCGTGAAAGAAGCATATCCTGAATTTGCCAAGCAAACAGCAATGGAAAGAATCGAAGAAGCGCAGGCAACCGGTGCGGAAGTAATTGTCAGCGCATGTCCATGGTGCGAGAGAAACTTTATGGATATAGAAGCAGATGCTCGTAAAATGGAAGTCATCGACATTCTTGAGCTTGTAAAACAGGCAATTTAGCCAGAAAAGGAGGGTTAATATGGCACTGTCTAAAGACGCGTATCGCGCATTAGAGGATATCGTTGGACCGGAATTTGTTTCTGATGATCCGGCGCTTATGGATTCCTATGCATTTGAATGGCTTGCGGAGACTGTAAGGCCGAATCAGAGCCATTATATGCCAAGACCTGTGGCTGTCGTTTTGCCTGGCAGCACGGAAGAGGTTAAGGCAGTCACAAAGGTCTGCAATAAATATCATATCAAATTAAAACCGATTTCCACAGGCTGGTATCATTGGGCCGCTCCGCTGAAGGATGACGAGGATACGATTCAGCTGGATTTGAGAAGGATGAATAAAATCATCGAGATCGACGAAAAAAACATGGTTGCCATCGTGGAGCCATATGTAATCTGCGCGACGCTGCAGGCGGAAGTAATGAAACGGGGATTGAATCTGAATATTATCGGAGCCGGTTCAACAACTTCCATCGTAGCGAGCGCATGTGCCTATTTCGGTCCCGGGCCCAGCACGTTTTATATGGGTCACAACTCCGACAATTTGCTGGGATTTGAGTGGGTTACACCGGAAGGCGAAATTCTGAAGGTAGGGTCCGTGAATTCGACAGGAAATTGGTTCTGCAGCGAGGGCCCCGGCCCAAGCGTAAGAGGGATGAACCGCGGCGTTATGGGTTCCAGAGGGGGATTAGGCGTCTATACAAAATGCGCAATCAAGTTATCACCATGGACCGGACCTGCAAAGCTGGACGTTCAGGGAACCATTCCAGCTTATCGACTCCCGGTATCGGAGCTGCACAGAGTCTATAC
>JAQUYZ010000172.1 GCA_028691625.1 Eubacteriales bacterium | reverse complement strand
GGCCGGGGGGCAGGCTGCAGGGGCCCAGAGCTTCAGCGGCAGCCCGGTTGAACGGAGTCCGGTCCCGCGTGTTGACCAGATCAGATTTATTGTAAACGAAAAGAAAGGGGATAGATTTTTCGCGGAAACGCTGAATGATCGCACGATCCTCTTCTGTTATTCCCGATGCGGCGTCTACTGCCAGTACCGCCAGATCCGTCTTGTTCAATACCTGATAGCTCTTCTGCATTCTGAGGCTTCCCAGGACGCCTTCGTCATCCAGTCCCGGTGTGTCAATCATCATGACGGGCCCCAGGGGCAGAAGCTCCATTGCCTTATAGACCGGATCCGTGGTTGTTCCCTTTACATCGGAAACAATGGAGAGGCTTTGACCCGTTACTGCGTTAATTATGCTGGATTTTCCCGCATTGCGCTTTCCGAAAAACCCAATATGGATCCGGTCGGAGGAGGGAGTGCTGTTTAAACCCATGATTTGATGCTCCTTTTCTTTTTATAGTCTGAAATCGCGGCTGCCCGCATCAATAGATTCAAGATTTTTCATCACGATATTGCGGACCTTCTCCCTTGGAATGTTGTGTATCTCCCGACTGATGAGTTCCTCACCCAACTTTTTTGTTTCCGGAGAGGCATAGTCCTCCAGATACTCTTTCAGAGTCATCAAAGCATTGGGATGGCAGCAGTTCTGGATTTCCCCATTTTTACTCAGTGCCATAAAGCGGTCCCCCGTACGTCCCTCGCGGTAGCAGGCTGTGCAGAAGCTCGGAATATACCCCAGCCGAATCAGCCATTGCACCACATCGTCAAGGGTTCTTTTGTCCTCTACGTCAAACTGCTCGGACTTTTCATCCGACGGTTCCGGATCCACATATCCGCCCACGCTGGTTCTGGAGGCGCCGCTGATCTGCGATATGCCGAGGTGCAGGACGCGTTCCCTGCAGCTTTTACTTTCTCTGGTTGAGACGATCATTCCCGTATAGGGAACAGCGAGACGGATACAGGCAACGATTTTGGCGAAGGTATCATCGCTGATTCCGTTGGCAAAGGTATCAGCGTCGATGTCGTCGGCATGGCGGATCCTCGGAACGCTGATGGTATGAGGACCTACGCCTTTGGAAGCCTCCAGGTGCTCTCCATGCATCAGGAGACCGACAAAATCATACCGGTAGAGCTCCAGACCGAACAGCACGCCGATTCCCACATCATCGATGCCGCCATCCATAGCCCGGTCCATTGCTTCCGTATGCCAGGCATAATCATGCTTCGGGCCGCTGGGGTGAAGGGTTTCGTAGCTCTTTTTATGATAGGTTTCCTGAAACAGGATATACGTGCCGATGCCGGCATCCTTCAGCTTTCTGTAATTTTCAACAGTGGTCGCGGCAATGTTCACGTTGACCCTTCGAATGGCGCCGTTTTGATGCTGTATGCTGTAAATGGTTTGGATGCTCTCCAAAATATATTCGATGGGGCTGTTGACAGGATCCTCTCCCGATTCTATGGCAAGACGCTTGTGACCCATATCCTGCAGGGCAATGACCTCTCTTTTGATGTCCTCCTGAGTGAGCTTCTTCCGGGTAATATGCTTGTTCTTCAGATGATAAGGGCAGTAGACACAGCCGTTGACACAGTAGTTGGAAAGATAAAGCGGTGCGAACATAACGATTCGGTTTCCATAGATATCTTTCTTCATCTGCCCGGCAAGAGCAGAAATCTCACGATTCCTGTCTTCGAGCTCGCAATCCAGCAGTACGGCGGCCTCTCGATGGGTCAGACCCTCCCTTTGCCGCGCCTTGTTAAGGATCTGATCAATCAGTTGCGCATTGGCCTTATTGGCTTCCGCATAGGCCAGGGTTTCCAGGATTTCCTCATGGTTGATAAATTCTTCTGCTTTGGTTGATTTCACATGATACATCTTTCTTACCTCCTGTGATTTGTTTGAAGTCTCCCCGGTCCACCACGACCTGATATCCGAGGCTGCGGATCCTGCTGTCGATGTCGTGCCTGCATTCAGCGGCTTCATCGCCTGTGCAGATTTTATTATCATAGAGCAGGTATTTGTTTCTGACCTCCCGAGGCGAGAGATTCGGCATGACCACATTGGCGCCTGCCAGAATGCCTTTATCCCGACCCGCGGGATCAATAGTTCCAAGGGCTGTGGTTGCCGGAAGCAGTACGGCGGGAAGCATGAGGCGGATCAGACCCAGCAGGAACAGAGTCAAATCGGCAGTGCCGTTTTCTTCCGCAGCAAAGGGAGTGTCATGATGCGCGATAAAGGGACCGATCCCCACCATTTGCGGCTGCAGCGCATGGAGAAAGAGCAGATCCTCCGCAAGATGTCCGGAGGTTTGACCGGGAGAGCCCACCATAAATCCACTGCCCACCTGATACCCGATTTCCTTCAACTCCATAAGGCATTGCTTCCTTGTGTCCAGAGTGAGAGCAGGGGGATGAAGCTTACCGTAATGCACCTGGTCGGCCGTTTCATGCCGTAGCAGATATCGGTCGGCCCCGGCTTCGTAGAAGGCAAGGTAGCTTTCGTAAGATCGTTCTCCCACGGATAGAGTCAGGGCGCAGTCCGGGTAGCGGATTTTAATGTCCCTGATGATATCGGTAAGCACCTCATCGCTGTAATAGCCGTCCTCGCCTCCCTGAAGCACAAAGGTACGGTAACCGAGTCCGTATCCCTCCTTGCAGCAGGCCAAAATCTGATCTTTTGTCAGCCGGTATCGGGAAGCATTCCTGTTGCTTCGCCTGATGCCGCAGTAATAGCAGTCGTTTTTGCAGTAATTTGTAAACTCGATGAGTCCGCGGAGATAGACGTCAGTTCCGTAATGCTCCCGGCGTATCCCGCGGGCTTTTTCGAATAAATATTCGCTGAGCTCCGGAACAGGGTTGTCGATGAGGGTAATAAACTCCTCCTTTGACAGCACATGTTCCTTTTCCAGCCGATCGATCAATTGTTTTAATTCCTCAATGGATTGTTTCATCTTGCTTCTTCCCTTTTGCCGGCGGATGCCGTTTTAGAATAAATTGTTTTGGCATTTATGCCGGGAAGCATACCAAGTTTTCCGGAAAGAGAGCTGATCACATCGCCGGGGGCATCCATGGTAATGCTGATGATGGAAATCCCTCTTTTCGGATAGGGAATTCCCATACGGCCGATAATATATTCGGCGAACTGATGCAGCAGCTGATTCAGTTTTTCAACGGAATCATTGTTTTCCACGATGATTCCAATCAAAGCGACTCTGGTTTCCATAAATAGTTCCTTTCCGATCAAATAAAAAATGCGCCTGAAAAGGCGCAAAAATAGCAGATGATTTTTGTTTCTATTTCGTGCCTTTCCCCTCAGGACGAACCTTCGGGCGTCAGAACAGTCTATTGAATTGTTTGAAATTGATCTATTTCCTTATTCTAGTATATCCCAGGCTTTTTCTAATTGCAATACAATTTCTTCCGGCAAAAGAGAACAGCAAAAGAGAACAGGAAACCGAGAATAAAATCAAAAAATAAAAGAGAGGCGAAATGGACGAGATTCATACGCCTCCCTTTTATTAGGTTAGATAGGTTAGAATTTGGGTAGTATATGGTTTTGGATTCATACACAGAGAAGCCGGTTCAAGGTTTCATGAACCTTGTCCTTTGCAAGAGGCTTCAGTAAAAATCCAGAAACACCTAGTTCATAGCCATTGACAGCATAAGAAGGATTGTCGGACATCAATATGATCGGCAGATCGGGCTTCAGCTTTCTGATCTTCCTGACGAGCTCCAGTCCGCTCATTCCCGGCATCAGTACATCTGTAATCAAAACATCCGGATTCAGATCCCTGACGGCTTTCAAGGCGGCGATGCCGTTAAAGCAATTCCCAAGAACTGTAAAAGGCAATTCCTCCTTTATCATGTCTTCCAACTCATCAATAAAGTGACGCTCGTCATCAACAAGCATAATCCCAAACAAGTCCTAAGCCCCCTTCTCAACTATTTCAGCCATACCTTATTGTAAACCGGGGTGCTGACAAATTACTGACAATTTGAAGAAAAAATTAATTGTCGTCAAAAATAATTGATTCCAGCTTTTTCGCAGCATCAACGCCGATATGCTCCGAAACCCAGGACAGATATTTATTCTGATTTTTATAGACATCGAGCGCAGCCCATTTTTGTATATAATATAGAGCGCCTTCTTTATCCTCACTGCTCATTTTCAGCCTGATGATCGATTCCAGCAGCTTGAGGTATTTCTGAGCAAGATTCTGCTGTCTTCCAATCGCCCAGATCCAGCCCTCTTCTTCAAAATAGGCACCGGTATAGAGCTGCTCCGCATGAAGCATTGCATCCGCGGAGACCTCGTCAGACCGGTACGCCTGATCAAGTGCGTCAAGAAAACGGTCCACGTCGTAGCGAACGCCGCTCAGCCTTAAACAATAGCAGTGATCCGCGTAATCGATTGCAATGCCGCTGTCACCGATTTCCGAGATATTCTTCCGCAGCTGGTACATAATCGTCTGAAGATAGGTCAGCGCTCTTTGAGGATCGTATTCAGGCCACATCATTTCACAGAGTTTTTCCTTATGGACTGGAGTGCCTTGTTGGTGAAGCAAAAAGGCAAAGATCTCAGAGGATTTCTGACGCTTCCATTTCAGGATATGATCTCCGGAGGAGACCACCATTTTTCCAAAAGCCCGTATGGACACATCATTATACGGAGTGACAAAGGATTTCTCTCTTTCTTCGATTTCCCTTTTGATCTTTTCAATCGCTTTGTTGAAGCGTTCCTGCCGGATGGGCTTTAAAATATAATCGACAGCATTGAGCTCAAAGGCCTCAGTGGCATAATTGTTGAAGGCGGTGATGAAAATAAAACTGATCGCAGGAGACATGGCGGAAAGGCACTCCGCAAGCTCCAGCCCAGTCATTTCGGGCATTTGGATGTCAGCAAGGCTGCGTCAAAGGACCGCTCCTGACAGGCTATGATGGCGTGCAGCGGATTGCTGCACGCCTCAATCTCAATGGTTTCATCGCAGCAGTGAAGATAATCTGCGATTTCATTTAAGGTAT
>JAQUYZ010000171.1 GCA_028691625.1 Eubacteriales bacterium | reverse complement strand
CATTGCGCTTTTTCTGATCGTAATCATCACTCCATTATTGGTTCTGCATATGTCCCGGATTCTTTATTTTGGAGTACCCTATTATCCAGTTGAACGATCTGATCCCCTCAATAACCCTTATATGGGATGGGCCCCCAGTGCCGAAGGAGGTCCTTATCATCAGCCTCATAGCCTTGTTTATATCAATACCACCTGGCGGGAGCTTGAGCCGGTTAAGGGAGCCTATGATTTTGATCTCTTTGAGGACAAGTATCAGCTGAAATACTGGGAGAGCAAGGGAGTGCATATTATCTTGAGATTAAATATGGATTTCCCCAGCGAAGAAAATCATATGGATATTCCGGATTGGCTTTATGAAGAAATCAACGGAGATGGTATGTGGTATGATCTTGACTATGGAAAAGGCTTCAGCCCAAATTACAGTAACTCTAAACTGATTTCGTATCATAAGGATTTAATCAAAAGTCTCTCCGATCGTTATAACAAGAATGATCTCATACCAATCATTGCCCTTGGAAGTATAGGGCACTGGGGTGAATGGCATACAAAACAAGATGCCAATTACCCAATTCCCTTCCCTCCTGTTGAAATAAGCAATCAATATGTTGAGCACTATCTAAGGTTCTTTCAAAACAAATACTTAGTTATGAGAAGGCCCTTTGAAATCGCCAGGGAAAATAAAATGGGTCTCTATAATGATTCCTTTGGCCATATGGAACAAACCTATGACTACTTTTTAGACTACTCGAAGAATGGATACTATGACTATCTGGCAAATATAAATCAGCCAGCCATGCCTGACTATTGGAAATACGCACCTTCCGGGGGAGAGGTGGCAAACCCCCCGGGAATTGGCTGCTTTGACAATGAAAATATAAATGATTTACTGGATCAAATTAAGAAATGTCATACCAGCTGGCTGGGTCCGTCATGTCCTGCGTATCAGCCTATGGATACCGAATTGCAGCATAACTTTGATTCAGCCTTAAATACAATGGGCTATCGGTTTGTCTTAGACTATGTTAAGCATGCTCCAAGAATACAGGCAGGCAAACCCTTATCCATAAAAATGGTATGGGAAAATAAGGGGTCCGCCCCTTTTTACTATCCATGGCCCCTGGAACTTTCATTGGCAGATTTGAACGGTAATATTGTATTTCAGACGGTTGTGTCTGAAGATATCAGGAACTGGCTCCCCGGAAAGCATGAGGTTACTGCTTCCATAGACATCCCATCTCTGGAAAAAGGCAGGTATCAGCTTTGTGCCGCCATTGTCGATCCCAATAATAAAAAACCTTCCATCAATCTGTCAATCAATCACAAGCGTTCCGATGGGAGGTACGCACTGGACTATATTTTTGTAACAAAATAGCATAATCACTTCCTATATTCAAAAGCTCCGCAATCAACTGCTTTCCCTCTTATTCTGGGATTATTTAATAGGTCTGTCTCCATCTCATCGGGTCTGAATGCCGGATCACCGGCATCTATTGCCGGAGAATCAGGCGTCAGACCAAATTCCAGATTTTTCGGATCTTTCAATTTGGGGTCCGAGAATCCATTCAGCTTTTGAGGATTCCCTTTCGGTGAGTACCATATGTTGTATGCAAGATGGTTGGCGCGTATCTCGCCTTCGATCAGGGTTTTCGTCTCGTAAATAACATTATTGAATATTTTATTTCCATTTGATTTTTGTATATTGATACCAACATGATTATTATAAAGGGTATTATTTGAAAATTGGCACTCTGCCGCATACCCATTTTCCTTGGAGGCTCCTCCAATGGAACATCCGTACAGACCGCTTGAGTAAATTAGATTATTTCGGACAATTATATTTTTTGCCGCTTGGTTTCGCTGCTCACAGGCCACTTCAATTCCGATATCACAGTTATATACGATATTCTTCTCAATCTGTATATCTCTGCCCCCATCTACATAGATTCCCCCGGCGCATGCATCTCCGTTATAGGCCGGATTATCTGCACTGCTGATATTGTAAACCTTGTTCCCTACCACTGCTCCGTTCCTTGCCTGGTCATTCTTCGGCGCCGTATTTTCAAATCCGATACAATCTATCCCAATATTATCATTGTGATGTATCACATTATCTTTAATCATAAATCTTTCTACATTGCCGTTTACAACAACCGCTTCACTGGAGCCTAGTATGCAGTCATAGACCTCATTTCCCTCAATCGTTAAGTCTTTGATGGATTTTATTCCATTCGTGCCATATGCGGCGATCCCGTGGGCGTTATCCTCAGATTTCACATTATAAATTTTGTTGTTCAATATCTGAATTCCCTGCCCATGCCCCTCAATCAGAATCCCGGTAGGTGTATCCCCTTCCCTGCTGTTGCAAAGCTCCAGACCATTGATACAAAAATAGCTTTTATTATTTGCATAAATAAGATTGCTTTTATCCTTAACTCCCTCTCCGTTAAGAACAACCCTTTCCTTCTCATATGGCTGAATTTTGATATCACCTTTCTCTGTTCCCGATCTTCTAATGATTATTTTCTCCTGATACTCACCACCTCTGATATAAAGCGTATCTCCCGGTTTTAGTATGCTGCAGCCCTGTTGTATGGTCTTAAATGGACGTTCAAAGGTCCCCGGATTACGATCACTGCCTGTCACGGAAACAAAATAACGATTATTTTCGGGCCCGTTTACACCGACTCCATTGCAAAGGGTAAGGACAAACGTCGATGCCAGTAACACACTTATTATGAATTTCATTTATTTATACAGCCTCCTTTGACAGCAAAAGCGGGCAGGCCCTTCGACCTGACCCGCTTCACTTATTTGCATCTAATCAGGATAGGTTTCATTTCCCAAGTAGGATTCAAACCATTCACTGATGGTAACTACATCAAGCTCACCGCTTTGCACATATCCGCTCGCATAATCGACGATTCGTTGAAGGTTTTCTATGGACACTGCGATTTGTCCGTAGTTTTCGTTATTGTCATCCGGTTCAGGAATCTCCTCAACCCTATGGAACATAAAGAATAGTGTGGAGCCTGTTTCCACCGCCCGGTCGATTTCATCCAATACATACTTGTCAATATCCGTATCTCTTCCAACTGCGATACACTTCAGTTTATACATATCGGTTACCGGTATGGGA
The DNA here is from genome assembly GCA_028691625.1 of Eubacteriales bacterium. GTDB lineage: Bacteria > Bacillota > Clostridia > Peptostreptococcales > Anaerovoracaceae > Anoxybacterium. The sequence continues at coordinate 1,920 of JAQUYZ010000171.1, read as the reverse complement.
GTAATTCCATGGACTGTCGTCCTCGCCGACTTTACACCCATTTCCTGCAGTATGCTGATCAGTCTGTCACTATAGCTTCCTGACGGGTAGCATACATGTCTCGCTCCTCTCAGCCAGCTATTTCCCTCTATCCATTCTTGGTTTCCCTGATACTGTTCTATTAATTCTTCATCAGTCAAAACACTTTCATCATCCGGATGCCCCACTGTGTGGTTTCCAATATCCCAGCCAGCCTCGTAAATTTCCTGCAGATCATCGATATCCATAAATATAAATGCTCCCGTATTCCAATGACCTTCTGCAGCCTCTTTATTCGCCCAGGTTGTTCCTTTAAATCCCTTTGTATCTAAAATAGGTTTGCCATTTGTAATAACACTGAGCCATGCATCATCAAAGGTAAAGAGCAGCTTGGCTTTGCCGGAGGTATTGAAAGCAATCGTGTCAACATTGATGCTGGTTAGATTACCCTCCTTATAGGCCACTATAAACTCCATTCTGGTGATATGATTCCAAGATGGAGATACAGCTTCTGCCGCCATAGTGTAGGCCTCTGATGGCATTAATTCTTCCTTAGCTTCTTCAACAATATCCTCGTCTTCTGGTGTTGCTGTTTCAGGATCCGCCAATGCTTCTTCCTCTGCTGCCGCATCTTTGACCGCTTCTTCAATCACTGGAAGACTGGTATTTTCAACCGGCAAAACATTGAAATCCGATTGTTCCAAAATGCTCTGAATTCGCAGATCTGCAATGTGCTTATTTAATTGATCTATTTTCTGCCGCAGCTGCTCATTTTGATCAAGGAAATCCGGAGTACTGATCAGGGACCTTGCGCTGAATGTCTCAATATCTTCTGATTCAACCGCAGTTGTTTCATTAGGACCAGGTGTGAAATCCTCTTTCATTCTTCTGATTTTATTCCATCCTGATGCAAGTTCCCAGCCGCCTATGGCATTTTCAAAGAAAGCGGTATGCTCGTTATTCGTAAACAGCTTAATTTGAATAAAATCCACCGTTTCATTTTCAGGGATGTATATCCCAAACTCCATATTCTCCATATTTGCCAGCTTACTTCCCAGCTCAGCCCCGCTGGTTATCCCTGAAAAATAATAATAGTCTGAATATGGTATAGAGTCTAGCGGTGTAAATTTTATTGATGCTCCATCAGAAATAGAGTTGCTGGTAACTTCAAGGGCAGCGGAAGTCGCTTTCCACCATGCAAATTCAGGCGGTTTCGTTGTATCGTCCCACCATTCCTCTACATGATCAAATGGATAGATTGTAGTTCCTTGTGAACTGTTTAATGGTGTTAGCGGATTCGGGTTGATACCTTTATAAACAGTCACTTTAACACCTGGGACTACATTTTGTGGATTCAGTATATCTGCCGGGAGCGCCAATGCTCCGGTAAATGTATAGTCTCCCGTGAGCTTTCCGTTGTAGGAATCATTGATCCATCCTACATCGATTCTCGCTTTTTCGTGATTGCTTAATGTAATCTCAATCGTCTTTGGCAGCCCAATATTCGCCTTTTCCGTTCCATAAATAACGATTCTGTCTTTGATTTGATCAACTGATGTCACGGTTACCGGGCCGACGATAACCTTTGCATTCGCCTTGTAATTTTTCGGATTATTAACTCCCACCAAGGTTCCTGAGAAGAGATACGCTCCTGGTAAATTTCCGTTGTATGCTGGTGTTCCTGCATCCCAGGTCACATTTGCATTCACTGTACTATTGTCGCTTAGTAAAACTGCCACGGTTTTCGGAAGTTTGTTCTCCAATGAAATTGTTCCATTTTCTACATTGATGTCGCCTAAGGAGTCAATTGACGCTACTTCAGAAGTTGGTTGAAGTGGTGTTGTCCCACCTCCACCTCCGCCGCCACCGCCGCTTCCACCTGTGATGATAGGAAGTCCAATG
>JAQUYZ010000170.1 GCA_028691625.1 Eubacteriales bacterium | reverse complement strand
CATGTCTCTCCGTTTTGCAGAGTTACAATGCTTTTTTTCGTTATTTTATTGCAATCAGTACATACTGACATTTATTATTCACGCCTTTCCTATTTAGTCTTGGAAACTTAAAATTGTCTTTTCATTAGAATGTAAATTTGTCTGCAGTTTATTATGTCTTTTTTGCATTCCGTTCTCAAATCAGGCTTACTATAAGGCGTATCACAGCATAGGATCCCTTTCTTGATATCAACATCGGCATCAAAGGATATTGGAATTTCAATACATATCATTTGAGTTAAAGTAAAATTGCAGTGATTATCTGATCCACAGGCAGAACCACAGTCATGATTCCAGGTACAATGACCACAATCCCATGCATCGCATTCCCATTCACTTTCACATTCATACTCATCATTTTCACAATCATTATAATAAGAATTTGGTTTCACGCTGGAATTGAGACAATAAATTTTTGGACTGCCATGTCTCACCAATGGTGTGACTTCAACCTGAGCCTGAACTTTTATTAACTGACGAAGAATAAGCTCCTCATCACAGGAATTAAAATGTTCTAACACTATAATCCATCCCTTACAACTTTTTAAATATTAGTGATCTATGTTATTATATGTTTTTCTGACTAAGTTGTTCTTCACGCCAAAAAAACCTCCTTTTACAAAACAAGTCTACATGATTTTCATGCAAAAAGACGTGTTCTGCTTAAGAAGGTCTAACCCTTGAAAACGCTTATTTTTCTACGTTTCCAAGTCTAATGTAGTGTGAGCAAGCCTATAAGCCGAGTTCTGTATTAGACAATCATCTATCTAGGCGCACTGTCGCCAGTACGCTCATGCGACCTACCTACCGGGAAGCGACGGGCAGCCGCCTTTCAGGCATTGTACCCCGAAGGGTAATTACCTCCCTGCTTGGTCTTGCTCCGGGTGGGGTTTACACGGCCAGCATGTTACCATGCTGCCGGTGAGCTCTTACCTCACCATTTCAACCTTACCTGTGCCTTGCGGCCATCGGCGGTATGTTTCTGTTGCACTTTCCTTAAAGTCACCTTCACCAGACGTTATCTGGCACCCTTGCCCTGTGGAGCTCGGACTTTCCTCGTGAATATCAAAGTATCCACGCGACTGTCTGGCTTACTCACATATTAATCATATCATATTTTTAAATGGATTTGTATTAATTTCGGATTCTAATATCTGGATTTTTGATCCGATATTTTTCTTTAATTTATCAGCAAAATTTTCAGCAAAGATCTTTTCGGTTCCATAGTGACCCGCATCGATGACACAGATTCCCTTTTCAATCGCAATCTGTGCCTCATGGTGCCGGACATCTCCGGTAATGAAAAGCTCGCAGCCGTTTTTTATTGCAGCGGGCATGGTGTCTCCCCCTGCTCCGGTACACAAACCGACGGTGCGAATAATTTTATTGGAATCACCGACGGTTTTCAGTTCTCCTTTGACTTCAAGCGCCTTTTCCACCAGCCTGCATGCAGCTTCCATGGTGATGGGCTCCGGAAAATCGCCCATTCTGCCGACAACATACTCTCTTTCGTCGCCCTTCATTGCCGGACGCTTATTTTTTATCCGGCGTATCCTTGAGAGACCAAGAATATCGGCCAAGTATTCATTGTTGCCTCCGAAAGCGTCATCAAAGGTCGTATGTGCGGAATAGACTGAAATTCCTGCTTTGATCAGATCAATGATATAGTTTCCCGTAATTGAATTATAGTCAACCACATCGATCTTTCGGAATAATAGTGGATGATGGGTGATAATAAAGTCGACATCTTTCATCATTGCTTCTGCAATCACACTCTTGGTAATTTCCAGGGCGATCAGAACTCTGTTTACTTCCTCGTTGCCCATGTTGATCTGCATTCCGCAGTTATCCCATTCCTCTTCGTGTTCTCTTGGCGCAATGACTTCAATTTCTGCGACCAATTCACTCATCTTTACACTCATTTATACCACTCCTCTTTCGCATTTTCTGCAGCAGTTCCATACGTTCTTCTGATTTTCTCAACATTTCAGTCTTATCTCTAACTGCTTTGGCCTTTATCGCTGCATGTACCTTCCTCTCTATTCTAATCTTATTTTCAATAAATTCAACCAGCAGCGGATCTTTTTTTGCAAAAAGTATCGGGCTGATCTCGAAATCGATATCATCCGATCGGATACATCGATCCGGTCTAATCTCTTCTGGGCCTGCGTTCCGTCCGAATCCTGCCGGAACGGCCATAATAATCTCACACAGGTATTTTCCTTCCCGTACGAGTACCTCTTCTTCAATCGCAAACCCGTTTTCAAATAACCACAGCCTGAGCTTATCCTGTGCATTTCTTGGCTGCAGGATCAGCTTTCGATAGCTTTTTGATTTTGGCAGATCATCCCCGAGAATTTCTGCGATCAGCAGGCCGCCCATCCCTGCAATCACGATGGCTTCGACCTCGGCAGGCTTCAATGTCTGAATTCCGCTGCCGATCCGGAGATCAAATTGTTTTTCCGGAAAATATTTATTGATATTGGCTCTTGCCTTTTCCAGGGGACCTGCATTGATATCGCTTAATATCACGTGGGGGCTCCTGCCGCGTTCCCATAACGCGATTGGAAGAAATCCATGATCGGTGCCGATGTCGGCAATGGATTCTCCAGGCTCGATGAAATCTGCAATTTTCTGTAATCGGTCTGACAGCTTAATCATTGATCCTATCTCCTGAGATTTTTCCGTTTCAATTATATCAGATATGACTCCTTAAGGAAAGAAAGCCACCCGCTTGCCACGGGTGGCTACTTGGTCTATTCTAAATAATCCTTCAGTTTCTTGCTTCTGCTTGGATGACGCAGCTTTCTGAGTGCCTTTGCTTCGATTTGGCGAATTCTCTCACGGGTTACATCAAACCGCCTTCCAACCTCTTCCAATGTTCTTGCACGGCCGTCATCCAGTCCGAATCTCAGCTTCAGAACCTTCTGTTCTCTGTCCGTAAGGGTATCCAGAACTTCCACCAGCTGTTCCTTCAGCATGGAGAAAGCTGCTGCTTCCGCCGGTGCAGGAACATCATCATCCGGTATGAAATCGCCCAGATGGCTGTCCTCTTCCTCTCCGATGGGCGTCTCAAGAGAAACCGGCTCCTGTGCGATCTTTAATATTTCTCTGACCTTTTCTTCGGAAATATCCATTTCAGCTGCGATTTCCTCCGGGGTTGGTTCCCTGCCGTACTCCTGCAGCAGTTGTCTGGAAATACGGATCAGTTTATTGATTGTTTCTACCATATGCACCGGAATTCTGATGGTTCTTGCCTGATCCGCAATGGATCTGGTAATCGCCTGTCGAATCCACCAGGTAGCATATGTACTGAATTTGTACCCTTTTCTCCAGTCAAATTTGTCTACCGCTTTGATTAAACCTAAATTTCCCTCCTGAATCAAATCCAGGAACAGCATGCCTCTTCCCACATACCGTTTTGCAATGCTGACGACCAGCCTCAAGTTTGCCTCACAGAGCCGCTTCTTCGATTCTTCGTCACCAAGCTCCATCAGTTTTGCAAGATCAATTTCCTCCTCTGCCGTCAGCAGAGGAACCTTGCCGATTTCCTTCAGATACATTCTGACCGGATCGTCGACTGCGATTCCTTTTGGAAGAGTCGCTTCCAGATCAATTTCTCCGCCTTCTAGATTTATATCCTCCAACGATGCATCCGCATCCGCATCCTCATGCTCCAATGCAATAATCTCAAAATCATCAGGATCTACTTCGGAAACAACTTCGATTCCCATGGAGATCAAAGAATCATACAGATCATCCATTTGATCCTTATCCATGTCCACATTTTCCAAGTAATCCGATATTTCTCTATAAGAGATGGAACCTTTACTCTTTGCTTTTTCCAATATTTCGTTTACATATTCAAACTTTTTTTCGTCTTGTCCCTCTTCGTAGCTCATGCAAACCACCTACCTTCTACTTTTTTTGATTGCTTCTTTAAGCTCCATAATTTCTTTAAATTCTATCGTAAGGGCTTCGATTTTATCCCGATCCTGCTCATCATCCAAAATAGAAAAAATCTGAATGATTTCTTTTTCTCTCTTGTTTAACCTGGCTTCCTCTATCCCTTTTACACAATCCTGAAAGTACTTTTCATCATCATCGGAAAGTTTTATGTTATCAATGATATCCTGAAATAGTATGTTCTCTTCCGTTTCCAGACTGTCCTTTACTTTTTTGATATCGATCTCTTCGTCATCTTTGTAAACAGAGAGGATTAATTCATAAATCTTATGAGAGGACGGATTTCTGAATATCCACTCATAGGGTTTCATTTTTAAAATGTAACTGCTTTTAAACAGCATCAGCTTGATAAAATGTTTTTCCAGCTGACTGACAGCTTGGGTATTCTGTCTGTTGCGCATATGTCCCTGATCGGCTTCCCGAACATGCGGTGCCGCTGAATTCCTCGTATTTTCGGTATTATTATTGCCATTAATTTCTAGTCTTATAGCACCTTCGGAAATTTTTGTTTCCTGGGCGATTTTTTTGATATAGATATCTGCCTCAACCGGACTTAATTCCCTTAAAACCTTCGCCGTTTCCTGCAGGAATTCCACACTCCCTTCGGTAGTTCCCAGATCTAATCGCTGCTTCAAAAGGTAAATTTTATAATCAGCAAAGGTCATTGCCATTTGGATCAACTTTTGAAATTCTTCCTTACCGTTCTTCTTGATAAATTCATCAGGATCTTTCCCGTCGTTGACTTGCAGCACTTTTACCTTGCAGCCGGATTTATGAAGAATATCAAGACCTCTCAGTGCAGCCGCCTGTCCTGCCGCATCTGAATCGTAGGAAATGATTACATTTTCCGTGTAGCGCTTCAGCATGGCAGCCTGATTTTCCGTCAGGGCCGTTCCCAAAGAAGCCGATACGTTTCGGATGCCGTGATGGTATAAGGAGATGACGTCCATATAGCCTTCTACAAGAATCGCTTGATTTTCTTTATTTATATCCTGTCTTGTCAAGTTTAATCCATATAAGTTGTTTTTCTTTGAAAAAACCGGGGACTCCGGAGA
>JAQUYZ010000169.1 GCA_028691625.1 Eubacteriales bacterium | reverse complement strand
GGAACGCTTTTTCCTTTTCTTTTTTATGGTCATTATATCCGTCAATTCATGGACAGGCAACCCCGGTAGCTTTCGGAATTTTTCCCCCGGTAAAAACAAATGGGACAGATTACTACAACCAAATCGATGTCGAAAAAATTTATTCTGGTATTTATCGTTACTTTTTCCAGTATAGCCTATCTGATTCCTTACATGGCGTATGACTTTTACAATCAATTCCTGGAGGCGTATCATGTGTCCGATGCACAGATGGGTTGGCTGCTTTCTGCATTTGCGGCCTCCGCAGTGCCGAGCTATTTCATTGGAGGATGGATTGCGGATGTCTTTAATCCAAAGAAGCTGCTGGTGATGTCGTGTATATCAACCGGCTTGGTTTCATTTGCGGTTTCCTTCTGCTCTTCATTTCCGCTGCTTGTATTTCTATTCTTCTTATTTGGAATAACCGCAATTACTTTAAACTGGACCGCTTACTTAAAAATTGTAAAAATGCTTGGAGGAGACGATGAACAGGGAAGGCTGTTTGCCGCGACCGATATCGCGTATGCGCTTTTTTCATTGATACTGGAATATGTGGTTCTGGTGCTTGTTACGTATATTGTGGCGGATAATCCGATGGGCTTTAAAATCGCGTATCTCATTTATGGCTCTTTGAGCATTATAATCGGCATCGCGATCTGGTATTCGCTTCCCTCCATGACGTATGAAAAAGAAGGGAAAGGATTGAAAGAAGATGTACGCCTTATGGGTCATGCGCTGAAGCTTCCGGTTACATGGTATCTTGGAGTCTTCACTCTTGGATATTTTCTGATCAGATCCGTGATTCCGTATGTAAACCCGTATCTTACCGATGCGTATGATCAGTCTGTGGTGAGCGCACAAGTATTTACCACAACCATCAGAACAATGACATTGATGATCTTTTCACCGATAGGGGGAATGCTGCGGGACAGAATGGGAGCTTCCTCATCAAGGCTGATCCAGTATTTTTCACTGGGATGCATTGCATTTTCTCTGATTCTCATGTTGATACCGCAGGGAAAGCAGTTTGCGATCTGGATCATGATCGTTTCGGTGCTTGTGCTTGTATTTAATTCCCTGATGTCAAACTTCCTGTATACAGTGGTAACCAATGCAAGTGTTCCTATTCTATATGTGGGGAGTGTTTTCGGAGTTGCGTCTGCCATCGGATATTCCTCAGATTTATGGTTGTATACTCTTTGCGGCACCTGGCTGGACAATATGGGAAATGCCGGTTACAGACTAATCTGGCTGGTCGGGGCAATCGGAGGCCTTATGATGTTTGCTATGGGAATTACACTGACCAAGAAATACGGGGCGATAGAGGCCAAAGCGGCGGAAGAAGCAAAAACGGAAGGTTCGGTTCATGAAGAATAACAAGATCATTGAGGCGGATCATTTCAAACATTATAAATACCCTTGGGGACTGATCGGCGGAAAAGACGGCAATATGGCTTTTTCCGTATCAACAGTCAATATGGAGGAAAACAAATATGTTTCCTCCATATTTCACATGGATCACGACGAAAAGCCACAGCCGGTACCCCATAGCGAAAACCTGAACCAGTTTTTGCAGGACGTTAAGCTGCAGGAACAATTCAGCATGGAAAAAGAGTTTTCTTTTGTTCATAAAGTATCAGAGGATCAATGGATCGTTCTGTGCAAAGATAATTTAAGGCTTGAAGGAATGAACAGGGAAGAAGCAAAAGAGGAGGAGAATTATTTCATTGCGGAAGAAGTGCCATTCTGGTCGGATGAGGCAGGATCAACCAACCGCATCAGAAACCGTTTATATTTGTATCAGGGCGGCATGCTGACAAGGCTGACGTCGGAATATCTGAATATAGAAAAGATCAAGGCATTTGGCGATGAAGTTTTGGCATATTACGGTTCAGAATATACGGACATCAAATATACCACCAGCAGGCTGTTCGTGCTTCATCTTGACGATTTCACGATCCACGAAGTCCGAAAGAACCGGGAGGACTGCGAATATGTTTATGTCGATATTGTTTTGCCAGACAAGAATCACATGATTGCAGTCAGAAGTGACAGGGCTCAATTTGGAGAATATCAGAATGAATACATAGACAAGATTGATCTGGAAACCGGAGATTTCAAGAGGCTCAACGGAGATTGCAGGCATCATATTTACAACAGTGTTTTATCGGACCTTATGTACGGTGCGCCATGCCAGTCTTTTCTCCCTTATCAGGGAGGAGTGCTCTTTATTTCAACAATAATTGATAAGGCGTATATCTGCTGCGGAGATTTTGAATCCGGATCGATAGAAGTGATTTCGGATCCACGGTACTATATCCTTGAGATGATGATGGACAGTACCCATAACAGGCTTTATTTTACGGCCCTTGAGGGCAAGACGTATGGACCTGAACTGTTTCGCATGGATTTGATCAGCAGGAAAACAGAACGCCTGTCAGATTTCAACAGAGGAATTGCATTGGGGTATAGGATTTCTAAACCGGAACCGTGCAGTTTTGCTGCGAAGGACGGCACGGAAATACTAGGGTTTATCATGAAGCCTGCAGGCTTTACCGAAGGGGTAAAGTATAAGACCGTTTTGGCAATACACGGTGGTCCCAATGTTGCGTACGGCAGCTGCCTGTATCATGAACTTCAGTATATTGCTGCGGAAGGGTACGGTGTAATTTTTTGCAATCCCAGAGGCTCAATCGGTAGAGGCGCAGAGTTTTCCGACCTCAGAAAGAAGTATTATACCGTAGATTATGAGGATATTATCAGCTTTGCGGACGATACCTTGGATACATATCAATGGATAGACCGTGAGCATATGGCGGTTATGGGCGGTTCTTACGGCGGTATGATGGTGAACTGGATCATTGGCCATACTGACAGGTTCCGAGCCGCTATTTCGGACAGGGGTGTGGCCAGCGAGCTTTCAGATTTTTTCACTTCCGACATCGGCCTTTCTTTTACGCTGGACACTCACGGGGGCACTCCGTGGGAGGAAGGCGGCATGGAAGCCATGTGGGAAAAGACACCTGTACGATACGCTCCTCAAGTCAAGACGCCCACCCTTTTTATTCATGGAGAAGCCGACCGCAGATGCACAAAGGAGCAGTCGCTGATCATGTTTGCAGCTTTAAAGTACAACGGAGTACCTGCAAAGGTATTGATTGCCAAGGGTGAAGGGCATGGCTTATGCTGGAGCGGAAGCCCCAGGGCCAGAGTGCGAAGGCTGAAAGAAATGGTGGAATGGCTGAAGGCATATTTATAGCGATATAATGAAGGGGGAATCCGGAAGAACCGGTATGGTAAAGTATGAATAAGATGGGTTTTGGCAAAAAAACAGTTTTGGCTGTTATTTCTCTGTCAATCGCAGGAAGCGCCATATATCAGCTTCCCTATTTAAAGGATTTATTTTACGACCCTTTTCTCGAAGCTTTTGATATGTCAAACACGCAGGCGGGGTTATTGATGACTGTTTATGCCGCAGGATGTATGGTTACATACATACCCGGCGGTATCATCGCCGACCGCTTTGGACCCAAACGGCTGCTGCTTGTTTCTCTGTTCGGAACTTCTTTACTTGCCATATTCCTTGCATTTTCAATGAACTATTCAACCGCGCTGGTCATCTGGTTCCTTTTGGCATTGAGCACAACGTTTTTATTCTGGGCTACGATCATGAAAGCATTGCGCATTCTCGGAGGCAAAGATAAATCAGGAGAAGCGTATGGCTGGTATTACGCGCTAAGTTCGTTGCTGAGTTTTGTTAGTATTGCGATAGAAGTATATGTATATGACATATTGAAAGCAGAGTCATCAAAGGCGATATTTTGGGTCATCATGATCATCGGAATTGCCAATGCAATCAGCGGTGCGTTGGTGTGGATATTTTATAAGGAAGATGGCAAATCTTCGGGAGAATCTGACCCGGAAGACAAACTGATGCTGAAAGATGTGCCCGAGGTATTGAAGAATCCGTATGTATGGGCTTCTTCTGTAATTATGTTCTGCACATGGGCGGTGAATGGAGGACTCTCTTATTTTACACCGTATATGACTTCACAGATCGGCATGGAAGTCACCGATTCCGCACTGCTGTCTAACATCAGAATGTATTTTTTATTGCTTTTATGTCCTCTTGGCGGATATATCGCAGATAAAATATTAAAATCCACATTGAAATTTTATGCGATAGGGTTCGCCGTTCTTATCGGCTTATTCTGCTGTGTTATCTTTATCCCGCTTGGCCCCAGCAATATGACGGCTGCCATAGCCTTGTCAATGATAACATCTGCAGTAATTTTAATGATGTATGGGATCATGTGGTCAATTCTGAATGAAGTGGAGATTCCTGTAAAGTATGCGGCAACAGCTGTGGGAATCGCATCTTTGATTACATATCTGCCCGATTTGTTTATGTATACTTTATTCGGAAATTGGCTTGACCTGTATGGAGATGCGGCCGGATATTTCAGAATTTTTATGACATTAGGCATAATTGCAGGATTTGCATGTCTGCTTAGCCTTGTGCTTGCGTCTAAAGTAAATAAATCTATCAATAACATATGTTTTTGATGTCATGATATACAGTTAACTCTAATACGATTTTTATTTTCTATTCTAAGATCATAAAACAATGGCCAGTATCGTTGAAAATACAAGGAATTCTGTAAACAGTGCATTTTGCGACACGTGTGTCTTATTTGATATATTGATATGATAATATGCAAGATGAGATCGCTGAATCAAGAGTGAAAGCGAGCGCATCCTCTTCTATGAAGAGATCATGATTTTTCGTGAAAGAATCAGGTTGAATAACGCGATTACTGCTGCTGCAATAAATACTGCCTGATATCCGGCCGCAGCCCACAGAATCCCTCCAAAAACGGGAACTACCATTGAGGCGATGTGCTGCAGACTGATGCCCGTAGACAGCGTTGGAGTCACGTCGGCAAAATTGACGGCAATTTTCCGTACATAGGTAGAACGCGCCATTTCGACTACGGACATGGAGTTATCGATGACATAACAGCCGGTAATGATCACTACGGCGATTCCGGCGGAGAAAATCCTTTCTGAGAA
>JAQUYZ010000168.1 GCA_028691625.1 Eubacteriales bacterium | reverse complement strand
GACGGATATTCCATACAAATCCCCGGTGATATGAAAGCGGACATGCGCTTTTCCAACATCCGTGCTGTATTGGAAAACAAGAACCTCAAGCTGGAAATTTACCGTCAGGTAATTGAAAATACGACAGGCTCCAGTATCGAAAGCTATGTGAATTACTCCAATCTGTTTATGGATAACGAGATCGACCACTTTATCCAGCGGCAAGGAACTGCGAAAATAAACGGCAGAACCGCGTCCTATCTGGAGTGGTCCAGAAGCGCACTGGCAAGAGTTGTGAATGATAAATGCTATTACGCTTCCGTTGAAGTGCCATTGTCGGAGCAGGAGGTGATCACGTTTCTCTTCAAATGCAGCCAGAAATTCGAGAATAAAAACTATCTTGACATGATCAGAACCCTGGAACTTATTGAAATAACGGTGGAACCATACGTTCAGAAAATCCATAAAACTGAGAATACCGGCTGGGATCAGAAAACCGCAAAAGTCTATCATCAATATTTTGGAGATCAAAGCAAACTGCAATGGGGCATCTTTGAAACAGATGCGCCTGTTAAATTCACTGAGCTGAAGAATATAGAGAAAAAATTGGATTTTACCTTCCCGATCCTTTTATATTATACTGGAATACTTGAGGACAGGGAGATGCATCCCCATCTGGCTGCGGCTCTGAAAAATGCCGATCGGGATAATCGTATTCTTGAACTGACGCTGCAGACGGCGGAGCAGTCTCCCGGGAAAGGGAATATGGTCTATGATGTGCTCGACGGCAAGTACGATTTATATTTAAGGAATTACGCCAGGGAGGTCGCCCGTTCCGGCGAGCCGATCCTGTTTCGGCCGGGAAATGAAATGAACGGTGATTGGTGTGTGTATTCTTCTCATCATACTTCAAAGGATACGGATATATACAAGGCTTTCTACCTGTATCTCTATCAGCTCTTTGAGGAAGCAGGGGCCGATAATGTGATCTGGGTATGGAATCCCAACGGCAGGTCTTTTCCCGATTTCAAATGGAACGATGAGCTTTGCTATTACCCTGGCGACGAATATGTGGATGTGATTGGCATGACCAGCTACAATACGGGGACGTATTATGAAAGCGAAACCTGGATGGAGTTTGATCAGATGTACGATTCCCTCTACAGGAAGTATATTGCTCTCTATGAAAAACCACTCATGATCACCGAATTTTCATCCAGCAGCGTAGGCGGAAGCAAGGAAGCCTGGGTTGCCAACATGTTTCGGAACATTGATAAATATGAAAGGATCAAGGTCGCTGTCTGGTGGGACGGCTGTGATTGGGATACGGAAGGGAACGTGGCGAGATCCTACTTCATCGATGAAACGGAGAAACTGGTCCGTTTATTTCGGGAGAACCTTGCAAGGTATAAATAAGGCTGGAAAATTTATGATTTCCATTGTGAGGTTTCTATGAAATTCTGATGCAGATTCTTGTCTAACAATGGAAAATGTAATATAATGATCGTTAATGATTGAATGCGGCGCTGACATTCTTCCGCAGCTCCGCCGCATCATCGTTTAATCTGAAACGGGAGTTTTACTATGTTTGAACAAACGATAAGACCGATGCTGTATAAAATTTTATATTCATTGACAGGAAAGTGGACGGATATTCGGATCGAATATGGGATTTTGGCATTAATGGCTGCCGTTGCGGTTCCTTTAAAGCTATTATTGTTTTATCGCCTCATCGGCGTTACCGCGAACTTCTTTTTTGTTTGGCTGATCACCTGTGTATTAACATACTTTTTGTTTGCCTCCTTCAAGAATAAATGGATTCCGGCTGTGATGTTTCTGCTGCTGTCCATCTTAATGTTTTGTGATGTTACATACAGCAGCTTTTTCAACCGGTATTTATCAGTTAACATGCTTGGGGCTGCGGGTTTTCTGGGCGATATTACCGAGAGCATCAAGGAGGTCTTAAAGCCATGGTTCTTCCTGATTCTGGCCGATGCCCTGCTGGTATTGGCAGCACTTTCGGTAAGAAAGTACAGACTTCGGAAGCTTCCTGATCCCTGGATCGACGAACTGGCCAAAAGCTCCAGAAGATCCAATCGTGAACGGAAAAAAAAATTTCTGGATTGGGTTTCTGATCATAAAAAACCAGTTACTGCCTTACTGATCATCTGTCTGCTGGTTTTCAACTTCTCAGGCAGCTTTATGATCACCTCTTTATCCAACCAGGAGATCTACAGTTATCATATCAAGGATATTCTAACGAAGCTGACCGGAAACAGCATGACAGATAACAGCTCAAATTTTATGTACGCCATTACGGACAGTTATGAGGCGGAAAAGAACGGGCCGCTCTTCGGTGTTGCCAAGGGCAGGAATCTCATTGTGATCCAGATGGAATCCATGCAGAATCTTGTCGTCAACAAAGTCTATAACGGGCAGGAAATCACACCGAATCTGAACCAGCTGATCAAGGGAGACACGATTTACTTTGACCGTTATTATCAGCAGGTTGGGAGCGGAAATACCTCTGATGCGGAATTTGCTACGAATAATTCGATCTATGGAAGCTTATCAAGCTATACCTATAAATTGTTTGAAGGAAACTATTTCAAAGGGTTGCCGGTGCTTCTGAAGGAGCAGGGTTATGAAACAGCTGTGCTGCATGCTCACGAAGACAGAAGCTTCTGGAATCGGGAAGACGCATACGAAAGTCTTGGCTTTGATACCTATTACGGCGGGATCGGCGGTACAGACATCGACCAGTACGATATGACGGAATGGATGGGCTGGGGCTTGACGGATACAGAGTTCTTTCAACAGTCGATGCCTTATTTAAAGAAACTGTCTCAGCCGCTCTACAGCTTTATTATCACCTTATCAAACCACCATCCCTATCTCATGCTTGACAAATATCAGTTTGTTGACCTTCTTCCGGAGGATGAGGGTACTATATTCGGTAATTATCTCAACAGCGCGGCCTACACGGATTATGCCATCGGTCAGCTGATTCAGCAGCTGAAGGACGAGGGGATCTATGACCGTTCGATTATCGCATTGTATGGTGACCACCTGGGTCTGGCAAAAACTGACGAAGAAATCAAGGAATCCGTTTCAAGATTTCTTGGTAAAGAATACGATTATGACACGATGATGAATATCCCACTCATCATAACGGTTCCTGATGCAGACCGTGAGACCAATCAAAAGGTGAGCATATCCGGCGGACAGATGGATTTTCTGCCGACCATTGCTTACCTGATGGGCTTTGAATCCCTCGACACGGTTTATCTGGGACACAACCTTCTTACCATTGACGAAGGATCTGTTGCGGAGCAGACCTATATGACAAAGGGTTCCTTCTTCCAGGATGATATTGTCTACGAAATGTCGAGGGACGGTGTCTTTGAGAATGGCAGGGCGTGGAACCAAAGGACCGGAAAACGGGTGGCTTTAGAGGACTGCTACGAAGGATATATGAGGTCTATGGGTATTATCAATACCTCGGAATATATTTTGAAAAATGATGTGCTTCGAAAGATCTACGAAGAAAACCAGGATACGGTTAGTGCTTTCTCTGATTCTGCTGTTGAGATCCAATATCCGGACGAAATCGCTGTTGCGGGGGCTCCGGACAAGAATCTCCTCGGCACGAATTCACTGGAAGCGTTGAATGCTGCCTACGAGGGGGGATACCGGAATATCGAAATCAACATTTGTTGGACAGAGGACAAGGAAGCTGTTTTATTAAGCTCCTGGAAGGAACTCAGCAGATACTTTGATACAGATCAAAGCCGGGAGATTACCCTGGAAGCCTTCCATAATCTGAAAATGAAAAACGGCCTTACATCCATGGACTTCCTGGATCTGATCGCATGGATCAAGGAACACCCTGATGTGACGATTTATGCGCAGGCGGAACGCAGCCAGGATTACTTCATGAAATGTATGGAAAGCTATGCCGGCAGTATTATTCACCAGTTTGTTGCAGAGGTACCGGGGATGGTGGAATACTCAGGCCTGTATCCATCCGTCCTGAATGTTGATATCGGTGGTAACACCGTCGATCAGCTACTCGAATTCATTGAACTCAACCATGTTTCCGCGGTCTCCTTATCAAAGGACGCTGCTGACGGTGCTTATAAACAACTATTGAAGGCAGATTGTATCAGTTATATTAGAGATGATGAAAATGGGATTCTTACCAAAAGAAATTAAACATTTGATTCAATCAGCTGTTATCTGGATATTCGTTCTTTTCATTGTACTGAATCCATTTAACAGCTCTTTTGTTATGTCCTTAAACAGTCAGGAGTTCTTTACCAGTCATATCAGGGATATTATTGAAAACCTGCCGGCGGAAAAGGAATACAATACGCAGGATTACTCCCTTGCCACAGGCACCTACGAACAGCAGAAAAACGGCGAATTGTTTGGAATCGCAAAAGATAAGAATCTCATCGTGATCCAGATGGAAGCCATGCAGAATATGCTCATCGGCAGGCGATACAACGGTCGGGAGATTACCCCGAATTTAAATCGGCTGATTCGGGAGCAGGGCTCCATCTACTTCGATAATTTTTATCAGCAGATCGGCAGCGGCAATACCTCAGACGCAGAATTTGCCATCAATAATTCACTGATGGGATCCATTGAAAGCTTTACATATCAGCTCTATCAGGATAATTATCTGAAAGGCTTGCCCTGGATCCTAAAGGATGAGGGATATCGTACCGCTGTTTTTCACGGGTATGACAAGACCTTCTGGAACAGGGAGAACATGTATCCTGTCATCGGCTTTGATACATATATCAGCAGCGACCAGCTGATAAACGACCATATCGAGGGCATTGGAGGCGGCAATATCGTCGGGATCAGCGACCATGCCTTTTTCCAGCAGTCAGTCGAATATCTGAAGCAAATGGATGCAGAGCCGATGCCGTTCTACAGTTTTTTGATCACCCTGTCCAGCCACAATCCGTTTTATCTGCCCGAAGAATTGAAAGGCCTGGATCTGCTGCCCCGGGACAAGGACAACATCGTGGGCAATTATCTCAATGCAGAGCATTATGCGGACCGTTGTCTTGGAGAGTTTCTTGAACTGCTGAAAGAGGAAGGCCTGTAT
>JAQUYZ010000167.1 GCA_028691625.1 Eubacteriales bacterium | reverse complement strand
ACTCGTAAGCTGCGGAAAAAAGGCAACGGCTGCGCCTCCGACTCGCTCACGCTCGCTGCTGTCCGTTTTTCCACTGCAGCTTACGCCACCTAATCTCATACTCGTAAGCTGCGGAAAAAAGGCAACGCCGCTTCAAAATCTCAAATCATAGCGGCATCAGGATCCCAGGGCTCCGATCGTTTCCTTCAGCTCCTCCGCCTCTACGATGGTGTTCAACTGACGTCTGAGCCCTGCTGAACCCGGGATTCCTTTCAAATACCAGCCTGCATGCTTTCGCATCTCTCTTACCGCCGCATATTCTCCCTTTTCCAAAAGCAGCAAATCAAAATGCTTTATGATCAGTTCTGCTTTTTCTGTCAGATCAGGAGGTGGAGGAGCAGGCCTGCCTTCCCACAGTGCGAGCGCTTCCCGGAATATCCACGGATTTCCGAGGGCTCCTCTTGCAATCATCACAAAATCACAGCCCGTTTCTTCCATCAATCTGATCGCGTCCTGCCCGGAGAATACATCTCCGTTTCCAATAACCGGGATAGAAACTGCTTTCTTGACCTGCCGGATCACATCCCAGTCCGCTTTTCCGGAATAATACTGGTCCCGTGTCCTTCCGTGCACGCCGATGGCACAAGCACCGGCAGCTTCAATTACTTTTGCTATTTCAACGGCATTGATGCTGTCTGCATCCCAGCCGGTTCTGATCTTCGCAGTGACAGGCTTTGCGGTGTTTTTCACCGCGGCGGCTATGATAGCAGAAGCCAGTCCGGGGTTCTTCAGCAGGGCTGAACCTTCGCCGTTTCTGACCACCTTTGGCACAGGGCAGCCCATATTTATATCCAGGAGGCAATTCTCCCGGTCGTTCAATTTGCTCGCCGTAAATCCAATGATATCCGGCTCCGAGCCGAAAATTTGGAAGGCCACCGGTTTTTCATCCTCATAGATCCGAAGCAGCCTTTCCGTAGCTTTATCATTGTAGTAGAGCCCTTTTCCGCTCACCATTTCCGAATAGACCAGACCCGCTCCATGTCCTTTGCATATCCTCCGGAAGGGAGCATCGGTAATTCCGGCAAGAGGTGCCAGAAAAAAAGGATTTTCAAGCGTAACATTTCCTATGATCATGCTTTGTGTCCTTTGTTCTTTTCATATATAATCTGCAGTCCCTCCAGGGTCAGCAGCTTGTCGACGCAATCAATGCAGTCGATACCGCTCTCAATAAGCGTGGCCAGACCTCCGGTTGCAACGACCTTTGGTTCTTTGCCCGATGCGGAGTGTTGCTTTAATTCTTCCTTCATTTTTCTGACAATGTAATCCACCATCCCCATATGACCGTAAACCAGACCGGACTGCATGCTCTCAATCGTGTTTTTGCAGATCACATGACCGGGGGATTCCAGCTCGACCTTCGGCAGTTTTGCGGTCTTTTCAAATAAAGCATCCGAGGAAATCTTGATACCGGGTGCGATGGTTCCTCCCATATATTCCGAGTTTTCCGTGATGGCGCAGAAGGTTGTTGCCGTTCCGAAATCAACGAGAATCAGCGGACCGCCGTATTTGGCCAGCGCAGCAACCGCATTGACGATTCTGTCTGCTCCAACCTGCTTGGGATTGTCATATTTCACGACCAGGCCCGTTTTGATGCCGGGGCCGATCACGATGGCTCGTCTGTTGAAATACTTCATTGACAAGTGCTGCAGTGTATACAGTACAGATGGAACTACCGTTGAAATAATGACGTCTTTTACTTCTTTGGTGTTCAGACCCTCATAGCTGAAAAGCTGATTGATGATCATTCCATATTCGTCAGCACTTTTATTGTTGTCGGTTTCCATTCTCCAGTTCTGAATCAGATTGCCGTCTTTAAAGACTCCTAAAACAATGTTCGTGTTCCCTACGTCGAATGCAAGTAACATATCTGTTCTCCCTTCCATATTCACTTATAATGCGTCTCAAATTTGATTAGTATAGTATAATTCAAACCTGTCACTTTTACAACAAAAATGTCGTGTTAATAAATGGCTTAATAAACGGTGCGTAAGCATGGATTTCCATTGATGATCAAAGTTCAAAACGATAGTCCCGGCGCAAATAAAAACAATAACCGGGCTTCTTGCGAAGTCCGGTTGAATTGATTCTTATCAATCCTACATTAGGATTATTCTGCCTATTATTCTTCTTTCTTTTTCGCGGATTTTCTCGCAAAGGACAGCATGATTTTTGTAGCGATATAGAACAGGATCAATACTGCGAAAACTCCGCCCAATCCAAATACAGTGACCTCAAGACCTGCTCCCATTAATTGCATATCCATATCATCGATTCCTCCTTTTCAAATTACATTGCTGCCAGTACGGCCGGAACCAAAGCAAGGATCAGGCTTCCCGCAACTACAGAGCCAAGCTGTCCTGCCACATTGGCACTCATGGCTTGCATTAATATGAAATTCGAAGGATCTTCCTTGGCGGCCAGCTTCTGAACAACACGACCGGACATCGGAAAGGCTGAAATTCCGGCTCCTCCGATCATCGGATTTATTTTTGTCGGCAGGAACAGATTGATAAACTTAGCAAAAAGCACTCCGCCTGCTGTATCGAAAATAAATGCCACAAGGCCCATCCCCATAATCATCAGGGTCTGGACATTCAGAAAATCCACTGCGGTCATTGTAGATCCGATGGTAATCCCGAGCAGCAATGTGACCAGATTTGCCAGTTCATTCTGCGCAGCGTTGGAAAGCCTTGTCAGAACGCCGCAGGCCCGGATCAGGTTTCCGAACATCAGGGACCCAATGAGGGCCACACTGA
This sequence comes from Eubacteriales bacterium, assembly GCA_028691625.1. GTDB lineage: Bacteria > Bacillota > Clostridia > Peptostreptococcales > Anaerovoracaceae > Anoxybacterium. The sequence continues at coordinate 2,349 of JAQUYZ010000167.1, read as the reverse complement.
TGGGGGCAATGATGCCTGCAATCAGGGTGATCACGATGGGGAACAGAATCTCGATGATTCTCGGAACCTCAACCTGCGTGTACTTCATCCTGATTTTTCTTTCATTGCTCGTTGTCAGAAGGCGAATGACCGGTGGCTGTATGATCGGCACCAGCGACATATACGAGTACGCGGCTACAGAAATCGGGCCCAAATAATTTTGGGCGAATTCCTTTGCGACATAGATGGATGTCGGTCCGTCCGCAGCTCCGATAATTCCGATGGAGGCCGCTTCTTTTAAGTCAAAGTAGCCTGTCGCCAGGGCGAACATCATGGTAAAAAAGATACCAAACTGCGCCGCGGCACCGAAGAACAGCATAAACGGATTTTGGATCAGCGGTTTGAAGTCAATCATCGCACCGACGGCGATAAAGATCAGTACCGGAAACAGCTCCGTTTTGATGCCTGCGTTATACAGCACCGTTAAATCCCCTTCCTCTCCGACCGCGGAGGAAAGGGGTATATTGCATAAAATTGCTCCAAAGCCGATTGGGAGCAACAGCATTGGTTCATATTCCTTTGCAATCGCCAGATAGATCAGTAATCCGCCGACGGCGAACATGATAACCTGGCCCGGCTCCAGGTTCAGAACTCCGGCAAGGAGTTCGTTCCAAAGACCATTCATAGTATCTCCTTCTTTCCTTAAAATTCAAATAGTTCAAGTCGATTTACGATCCAGAGCAATCGTCATGATACTATATTATTGTCCAATAAAAAAGAGAAAATCAATAAAAAATAACAGGCATCGGGCATGAAATACCCAATGCCTATTTTTTTTTTCAAATTCTCCTTACGGTTTATTTGCAGCTTCGATCTTATTTTATTGAAAGCAGTACATCTCCGGCATTTACTGAAGCGCCTTTGTTTACCTGAATCGTGTCAACGGTTCCGCTGCCGGGGGCAATGATTTCGTTTTCCATCTTCATCGCTTCCAGGATCAGTAAGACCTGCCCTTCTTTCACCGCGTCACCTGACTTTACCTTTATATCAAGGATGGTTCCCGGCATCGGACATTCAACTGTTCTTGCGCCGGCGGACGGAGCTGCTGCAGGGGCAGCAGGGGCGGCGGCAGGAGCAGGGGCTGCAGGAACTGCTGCAGGAGCAGGGGCTGCAGGAGCTGCGGCAGGCGCAGGTGCAGGGACGGCCGCTGCCGGGGCAGCAGCTGTGGATGCGCCTGTTTCTTCAACTTCAACTGCATAAGCAATACCGTTCACAGTGATATTATATTTTTTCATCGTAATCGTCTCCTTTTAAATATTATTAAATTTTTCTGCTATCGATACATTCCATCAAACCCGCATTGCTCCAGGATATTTTTTCACCGTGGATTCTGCTGATTTTTCTGACAATAAATCCATTTGCTCCAGCCGATCCGCTTCCCGTCATCGCTGCAATCGCTGCGGCTATAACGGCAATGATCTCGGTACTGACCTCGGTACCAGCCGGTGCAGCTGTCACAGCAGAAACGGTTTCTGCCGGTGCCGGGTCTTTTGATTCTTTTTTCTTTGACCAATTAAACATTCTGTTCTCCCGTGATGATCATTTTTTGACTGGATCATCTCTTCCTTTCCATAAATTGTACCCTTGTTTATATCAACAATTTAAAGCGGAATATTTCCGTGCTTCTTGGCAGGCAGTGACAGTCTCTTGGATGCCAGCATGTCAAAACCGCTGATAATGCGCTGTCTTGCAGTTGCAGGCTCGATAATATCATCCACATAGCCCATTTCTGCCGCCCTGTACGGATTATTGAACTTTTCTTCGTACTCGGCAACCTTCTCCTGTCGCTTGGCAACCGGGTCCGCTGCTTCTTTGATATCGTTTTTAAATACGATATTGGCCGCACCTTCCGCACCCATTACTGCAATCTGTGCAGATGGCCATGCAAGCACCAGATCTGCACCCAGTTCCTTGTTGCACATACCGATGTAGGCTCCGCCATATGCTTTTCTCAGGATCATTGTGATCTTAGGCACGGTTGCTTCGCAATAAGCATAAAGGAGCTTTGCTCCATGCCGGATGATCCCGCCGTACTCCTGGTCGGTCCCTGGCAAAAACCCGGGAACATCTTCAAGGGTCAGCAGCGGAATATTGAAGGCGTCGCATCTTCTGACAAATCTCGCCGCCTTGTCCGATGCATTGATATCCAGGCAGCCTGCTGCAAATTTCGGCTGATTTGCGATTACACCGACGGTTTGTCCATCAAGACGGATAAAGCAGGTAACCATATTCTTTGCGTAATGCGGCATTACATCATAGAGCACACCGTTGTCGGCCAGCTTCCTGATGATGTCGTAAATATCGTAAGCC
>JAQUYZ010000166.1 GCA_028691625.1 Eubacteriales bacterium | reverse complement strand
GGGGAACATAAGCGGCAGCTTTTCCGCAATGTCGAACTTGACGTAAAAAGAGGAGAAAGAATATGTCTTGTAGGGCCAAACGGTATTGGGAAGACCACACTTTTAAAAATTATCATGGGAGAATTGAAACCGGATCAGGGGTATCTCAAACTTGGTCATAATATTTCTTTCGGCTATTATGACCAGGAACAAAACCTACTTGAGACCGGGAATACGGTTTTAGAAGAGGTTCACTCCGCGTATCGTCTCTACAGTGACACAGAGGTTCGCAGTCTGCTGGGCCGGTTCCTGTTTAAGAACGATACGGTGTTTCAATCGGTTTCTTCCCTGAGCGGCGGTGAGAAAGCGCGGCTTTCCTTGTTGAAGCTTATGCTTTCGGGTGCGAATCTGCTGATCATGGACGAGCCGACCAACCATCTTGATATTGCATCAAAAGAGGTATTTGAGGAAGCATTGCAGGACTTTCCGGGCACGATGATCGTTGTTTCCCATGATAGATATTTTCTGAACAGGGTGCCGACCCGGATCATAGAAATGGGAGAGAACGGCATCGTAAATTACCTTGGCGGATACGACTACTATATGGAAAAGAAGCAGGCCCTTGGTTCCGGCAAGAGCTACCTTGAGGAATTGGGGCAAAAATCAAGCGAAGAATCCGGGACGGCCGCTTCCTCCATGGAAGCCCGCCGCAGAGACAAGGAAGCCCAGACGCAGCAGAAAAGGCGGGAGAAGGAACGGGAGCGAATGGAATCCTCCATTGCGGATACAGAGGCAAAAATCGAGTGGATTCAAAGTGAGATGTGCAGGGAAGAAGTGTATACGGATCATGGAAAGATTGCCTCCTATCAAAGTGATTTGAACCGTTTGAAAGCATTGCTCACCGAAACATATGAAGCCTGGATCGCGCTTCATGACTAGAAATAAAAAAAAGTAACGAGGGGTATAAAAAGTTATTGCAGTATTCAATACAGTAACTTATAATAGGTTTGAGCATTGGTAGAATTGATAGCTTGAATCGTTTAAATTGCTTAAAACATGGAGGTAAAACATGACATTTGAAAAAATAAGAGAGATTATCGTTGAGCAGTTAGGTGTAGATGAATCAGCCGTAACATTAGAAACAAGCCTTATGAAGGACTTGGAAGCGGATTCTTTGGACGCTGTTGAAATTATCATGGCGATCGAGGATGAATTTGAGATCGAAGTTCCTGACGAAGAAGCTGAAAAGTTTCAGAATGTTGGAGATATTGTAAAGTACGTTGAAGAAAAGATAAACTAATACATCCAGAGAAGCCCGCTCCCGCGGGTTTTTCCTTTCCATATCATGGAGGAATTCCGGTTGCCAGCCCTGATTCCTCAATCTTTTGTATTGTGTAAGATCAAAAAAGATGGTATAATAAAATATTAAAATTTTTAGATAAGTGGGAAGAAGAAATGAAGGATAATTCAAAGATTTCAAGTGCTGTCATTAAAAGACTGCCAAGATACCGAAGGTATTTATCTGATCTTCAGAAGAAAAATGTTGATAGAATTTCATCGAATGAGCTGAGTAATCTGATTGGCTATACCGCATCTCAAATCAGACAGGATTTGAACAATTTCGGAGGATTTGGCCAGCAAGGATACGGATACAATATACAAAGCCTTTACAACGAGATCGGCTCCATTCTGGGTCTCGATCAGGATTATAAAATGGTCATCGTGGGAACAGGCAACCTGGGTCAGGCAATCGCAAATTATACACATTACTATAAATCCGGCTTTATGGTTTCGGCAATGTTTGACGTAAATCCTAAGCTGATCGGACTTCGGATCAATGATATCGAGGTTCTTGATTATGAGCGGCTGGAGAGTTTCCTGAAGGATAACACCGTTGATATCGGAATTATCTGTACGAACAAGGACAGTGCGCAGGAGGTTGTCGACAAGCTATGTGCCGGCGGTGTCAAGGGTGTCTGGAATTTTGCGCCAACGGACCTGATCCTGCCAGAGGGAATTGCGCTTGAAAACGTACATCTGAGCGATAGTCTGCATTCTCTGGCTTATTACATCAATCGCAATAAGAATAACGAAAAGGAATAAAATCCGCAGAAGCCCCTGAGAAGAAATAGAAATTTGAATACTTTAGTGTAAAATGCAAAATAACCGTTTCTCTCGAAACGGTTATTCATTCTTCTTCAATAGGGTCTTTTTATAATATATGATAATTATTATAATTAACCTTCTACTGGAGCATCAACTGGACATGCATTTGCGCATGCGCCACAATCGATACATTTGTCAGCGTCGATCACATATTTGGAATCTCCTGCAGAAATTGCTTCTGTTGGGCATTCGGGTTCACATGCGCCGCAGCTGATACAAGTATCATTAATTACATATGCCATAATAAATCCTCCTTAAATAGTGAATTAAACAAGTAGGATAATTATATCAGAAGGTTGTCAATTTAACAATATAGTTTTTAAATTCGCCATAGGGTCAGAGAAAAAAATTGAGGTGAATGATGAAGGTCTACGGTTTAGTGGGTAAAAGCGGAACAGGCAAGAGCTATCAGGCCATGAACCTGTGCAAGGAGATGAATATTGAGAGCATCATCGATGACGGGCTGTTTATCTATGGGAATTCCATTTTGGAAGGCACCTCGGCAAAGCGCCAGAATACGAAGGTGGCAGCTATTAAAACAGCCCTGTTCACCGCGGAGGAACATCGACAGGCCGTTTCGGATAAAATACGGGAGGTTTCTCCCGGGACTCTTCTGATTCTGGGCACATCGGAGAAAATGATCCGGCGGATTGTCGACAGGCTTGCGCTTCCTGAACCGGAGCAGATCATATATATTGAAGAGATCACAACGGATGAAGAACGGGAGACTGCGAGAAAGCAAAGACATGAGATGGGGAAGCATATTATACCGGTGCCCACACTGCAGCTGAAACGCGAATTCTCCGGATATTTTCTGGACCCGCTGCGGATTATCAGAGGCTGGAGGGGCGGAAAGGCATCTGTTTCGGAGAAAACCGTTGTGCGCCCAACCTACAGCTATCTGGGCGAGTATTCTATCTCAGACAAAGTCATCGGCGATGTCGTGTACCATCTTGGAGACAAGACGGAGGGGATCGACTCGGTAACGAAGGTCTCCATTGAGAATAATACAGATGGGATGAGGATCACCATTTCCCTGATCTGCAGATTTGGTTTCCGGATCGTCGATGTGGCAAAAGAGCTTCAGCGGATTGTCACAAAAAGTGTCGGTACGATGACAGCGTTCCATATCAAATCCGTTGATATCGAAGTCAAAGGACTGAAATAAAATCATGATAATAACAGAAGAAAAAAACAGAGTGATCATTGAGGGAGTAAAAGACTTCCACCTTGACCATACTTTTGATAACGGACAGTGCTTTCGCTGGCACAGAGAAGAGGACGGCAGCTATACCGGCGTTGCCTTCGGCCGGGCAGCAAACATAGGCGTTCACGATGAAACCCTCATATTAAACAATGTCTCACGAAAGGACTGCCGTGAGGTATGGAGGAATTACCTGGACCTGGACCGGGATTATGGGACGATCAAGGAAATGCTTTCCGAAGGGGATCCTGATATGAGAAGGGCCGTCTCCTACGGGTTTGGCATGCGAATCCTGCAGCAGGACAAATGGGAAACCCTGGTCTCCTTTATTCTGTCGCAGAACAATAATATCTCACGAATCAAGAAATGTGTGGAAGGGCTTTGCACGGCCCATGGTGATTCGATCGGCGAGTATCGGGGGCAAATGCGGTATGCGTTTCCGACAGCTGAGGCGATTGCAGCGCTGAATCCCGAAGATCTGGATATATGCAGGCTGGGTTATCGGGCGAAATATATCATCGAGACAGCGAAGCAGGTCGCAGAGGACAACGGCAGGAAACTGGAAAGCCTTGGGAGGGCATCGGCGGAGGAAGCCTATGCGTATCTGCTCAGCCTGAGCGGAGTCGGGCCAAAGGTTGCAAACTGCATCATGCTTTTTTCCATGGGCAAATATGAAAGCTTTCCGTTGGATGTCTGGATCAAACGGGTCATGAATCAGGTTTACCATATCGAAGAAGGAAATGTAAAAAGGATGCAGGAATACGCCGCTCAACATTTTGGAGGGTACGGGGGCATCGCACAACAGTATTTATTTTATTACGCAAGAGAAAGCAGCAGTCGAGGGAGGGACAGTACGCAATGTTAGGACCGATTGTAAACGGAGTTGTAATCGTACTCTGTGCTCTGGCAGGAAAATTTTTTGTAAAAGGCCTGTCGGGCAGATTCGAAGAAATTATAAAAAAAGCCATTGGCTTATCAATTATGTACATAGGAATATCCGGGGCGATGGATAATAAGAGGGTGATGCTCCTGATTATCAGCATGGTAGCCGGAAGCATCATCGGAGAATGGATCAACATCGACAAGGGCATGAATACCCTTGGTCTGTGGGCGGAAAAAAAGTTTGGATTCGGAGAAGGAAACTTTGCCAAAGGCTTTGTAACCGCCAGCATTCTGTTCTGCACCGGCTCCATGGCGATCGTAGGCGCAATGCAGAGCGGCCTGCAGGGAAATCATGAGATGCTTTATGCCAAGTCCATCCTGGACGGTGTGATCGCCATCGTATTTGCATCCACCATGGGCATTGGGGTAGCCTTCTCCGCAGTACCGGTTTTCCTGTACGAGGGTGCCATTGCACTGGGGGCCGGTTTTATCAAGGATTGGCTGACACCGGAGATCATCACGGAAATGTCGGCAGTGGGCAGTTTGCTCATCGCGGCTCTTGGCTTCAATTTCCTTGAGATCAGGGAGATCAAGGTAGCCAACATGATACCGGCGATTTTTCTGCCGTGGCTCTTCATCGCGATTGAGACAGCTTTCTTTTAATAATTGCAAAAAATAGTAAGAAATTTTTAGTAAAAACTATTGACAATTTTACCTTGTCGTATTAAATTAGATTTAGCACTCACCAATAATGAGTGCTAACAAGTTCATTGCATCTTGCAGCAGTTGCTTGAAGACATGATATAAAGATACAAAATTTGTGCACAAATAACAAACAAGGAGAGGAGATTGAAAAAATGAACATCAAACCATTAGGCGACAGAGTTGTTATTAAAAGATTGGAAGCAGAGGAAAAGACAAAAAGCGGTATCGTGCTTCCGGGTCAGG
>JAQUYZ010000165.1 GCA_028691625.1 Eubacteriales bacterium | reverse complement strand
AGGAGATCGATATGACCATATACGGGAATAAGATCACTGCGCTGATCGGCCCGTCAGGCTGCGGCAAATCGACCTTTATAAGAACGCTGAACAGGATGAATGATCTGATTCAGGGTGTCACGATTGAAGGAATCATCCAATTTGATAACAGGGACATTTACGGAAACGGGTATGATATCATCGAACTGCGCAAGAAGGTTGGGATGGTCTTTCAAAAACCGAATCCGTTTCCTAAAACGATCTACGAGAACATCGTTTACGGACCCAAAATCCATGGTGAGAAGGATAAGGGCAATTTGGACCACATCGTCGAGAGAACACTGAAAGAGGTTGCCCTTTGGGAGGAAGTGAAAGACAGACTCCACAAACCGGCATTGGGCCTTTCCGGCGGGCAGCAGCAAAGGCTATGTATCGCAAGGTGTCTTGCCGTTGAGCCTGAGGTGATTCTCATGGACGAACCGACATCTGCCCTTGATCCGGTGGCAACTTCGAAGATAGAGGGACTGCTGGAAGAGCTGGCAGAGAAGTATACCATCGTAATCGTAACGCACAATATGCAGCAGGCGGGAAGGGTTTCCGACTACACGTCCTTTTTCCTGAACGGAAAGGTAATCGAAACTGACAAAACAGAAGTAATTTTTTCAAATCCGGCTGATAAAAAGACGGAGGATTATATAACCGGGAGGTTTGGATAATGACAGCGAGACCACAGATGGACCATGAGATGTCCGTAATTACAAATGATTTATTGGATATGACAACGCTGATCGAGGATACCATTCGGAATGCGATAAAATCACTGGTAGAAAAGGATTGCGATCTGGCAAGGAATCTGATCAACAGCGACGAGGAAATCGACGACCTGGAGGATACGATCAAGGATAAATGCCTCAAATTTTTGGCGACACAGCAGCCGCTGGCCGGCGATTTGCGACATATGATCTCTATCATGCAGATGGTAAGGGATCTGGAGCGGATCGGCGACCACTGCGAGGATATTGCAAAATATACGCTCCGATTTGAAAATGAAGAATACATGAAGGAGCTCATTGATATTCCGAGGATGGCAGAAATGGCGGCGAAAATGGTGAAAAACGCCATTGACTCATTTGTCAACAAAGATCTGAGGCTGGCCAGGAAGGTCTGGAAGGCTGACGAAGAGGTGGATGAACTGTTCCGCAACATCTACGACGAATTGATGAGCATCATCGATCAGGATCCGGCCAAGGCAAATCAGAGCGTGATGTTCCTCTTTATCGCCGCACATCTGGAGAGAATCGCGGATTATGCGACCAATATCTGTGAGGAGACCGTGTTTGCCATGGAAGGGAATTACGAGATGGAGTAGGGGAATGACTTTTGATGAGATTTTCTGGATTTTCTGCTTTTATTCAAAAAGGAGTTGCATAAATACTGAATTTGTTGTATAATTATGCGCACAATGAGCAATTCCATTTGAAAATGAGGAGAAAGGATAGTAAGATGAACATGAAAAAATTATTAACAATACTTTTGGTATTCGCGATGGCATTTTCCTTTGCTGCCTGCGGCGGCGGAAGTGAGGAACCGGCGGGGGAAGCGGAGGCAACTGTTTATAAGGTCGCTATGGAACCAACCTTCCCGCCGTTCAATACCATCAATGAAGAGACGCAGGAGCTGGATGGCTTTGACGTGGATATGATGAACGCCATAGCAGAGAATCAGGGATTTGAGCTGGAATGGGTCAACATGGGCTTTGATGGGTTGATCCCTGCATTGGAAGCCTGAAATATCGATATTATTGCATCTGGAATGAATGCCAGCGAGGAAAGAAGAGAAAAGGTTGATTTTTCGACTACATACTATGATTCCGGTCTGGTCATTGCAGTGAAAGCCGGAAATACCGCGATCAAGAGTATCGACGACCTGACGCCGGACATGAAAGCCGGAGGTCAGATCGGAACCACGGGTGCAGATCTTGCCACAGAGCTTTTTGACACAGGTAAAATCAGCGAAGCGAAAATCTACAACGGACTGGACGTTGCGATCATGGATTTGCTGAACGGCAACATCGACGTTCTGGTCAATGACCTTCCTGTTACGAAAGCATACATGGATGCAAAGCCCGGAACGATCGAAATCGTCGGGGATGTGTTGAATGCAGAGTCATACGGCTATGCGGTGCAGAAGGGAAATACGGAACTTCTTGACAAAATCAACGCCGGAATGCAGAACTTAATAGATGACGGAACCTTTGATGAAATTTATGCAAAATGGTTTGAATAAACCGGCACTGCACACACAATTCAAAAAGAATTATGAATAATCTGTCGGAGGGTTTGCCAATAGGCAAACTTTCCGATTTTTATTGACAGCTCAACTAGCAATCATTTATCATTTACAGTAGCAAGAGGTCAGTCGAAATCGTTTCATTTAAGGAGTAGCAAATTGGACATTTATTTAAAAGGAATAAAGATTGCATACAGCGGAATTGCCGTAACAATAGAGATTACATTATTTGCAGTAATAATCGGGGTAGCGCTGGGATTGATTGTGGCATTGGGCAAAATGTCAACGCTCAAGCCGGTTAAAGTTCTGTTCTCCGTTTATGTGGAACTGTTAAGGGGGACGCCGCTGATCGTTCAGGTATTGATCGTTTATGCCGGTGTACCGATGCTGATGCAGAAATATGGCATTGATTTCAGATGGGAAGACCCCGTCGTTGCATCGATACTTGTGTGCGGCATCAACAGCTCTGCGTATGTGGGAGAAATTATCCGAAGCGGTTTGCAGGCAGTTGACAAGGGGCAGATGGAAGCGGCAAGATCTCTTGGTATGGGACATTTCCAGGCGATGCGATTTATCATCGTCCCCCAGGCCTTCCGCATTATTCTGCCGGCATTGGCAAACGAATTCATTGCGCTGCTCAAGGAAACGGCCATATTAAGTGTAATCAGTGTCGTTGAGGTGACGAGAAGAAGTATGCTCTGGGCTGCGGCCACCTTCGAAGCATGGCCTGCTTATCTGGGAACGGCATTTGTATATTTGACCATTACAATTCCGTTGTCGCGGCTGGTGGCATATCTGGAAAGGAGGATGGCACAAAGTGATCGAGGTAAGTAACTTAAAAAAGCAATTCGGAAAGCTTGAGGTGCTGAAGGGTATCTCGGAAACCATCACGGAAAATGAGGTGGTCTGTGTAATAGGGCCCTCCGGTTCGGGAAAGAGCACGTTTTTAAGATGCATCAATCTGCTGGAAATGCCTACCTCCGGCGAAGTGTTCATCGACGGGGATCAGATCAACAAAAAAGACGTTGACATCAATAAAATCAGAGAGAAGCTTGGCATGGTATTTCAGAATTTTAATCTGTTCCCTCATAAGACAACCCTGGAAAACATTACAATCAGTCCGATTCAGGTCAACAAGCTCTCAAAGGCGGAAGCGGAGAAAGAAGCAATGGAGCTGCTGCAGATGGTAGGCCTTCAGGATAAGGCCGGTGTGTATCCTGCTTCCCTGTCCGGAGGACAGAAGCAAAGAGCAGCCATCGCGAGAGCGTTGGCGATGAAGCCCGAGATCATGCTTTTCGACGAGCCAACCTCTGCACTGGATCCGGAAATGGTGGGTGAGGTGCTCCAGGTAATGCGGGATCTGGCTCACCGGGGGATGACCATGGTCATCGTTACCCATGAGATGGGCTTTGCCAGAGAGGTTGCGGACAGAGTGCTGTTTATGGATGAAGGTGTCATCGTCGAACAGGGAAGCCCCGAAGAAATCTTCGGCAATCCGCAGAATGAAAGAACAAAGAGTTTTCTCAGCAAGGTATTGTAAAAAAAAACGACGGAATGACAGGAAATCAGGTTGGTCGGCAAGACTGGCTGCAGCCGCGGGTCCTCAGGATCACGCGGTTTTTTTGATATTCCTGTGATTTAATGTAACTCACATGATATAATACTGCCATCAACACCCCCGGGGGAAAGGAGTTTGCTATGGCGGCAATTCTTTTAAAAATTATCGTGAACGAACAGCAGCACGAAAAGCGGGATACAACCTGCAGAAAGATCCTGACGTATTTATGGGAGCAAGGCGTCCCGGGGGCCACAATGCGGCGCGGAGAAGCGGGACTGGATTATCAGGGCACCATACGATTTGATCTGTTGGAGGACTCTTACTTTAATGATCTCCCGATCTTGATCGAGTCGGTAATGGACAAGGCGGTTATGGATAGAATAGAAGGAGGACTGAGGCGGATGACGATGCATGGACAAATCAGCAGAATCGAGGGGATAAAGGAGACTGACATGGAAAAGCACTCTCATTTTTTGATCAAGATATATACCAAAGAGAGCGCAAAACTGGTGAAAAAGGACGAATACGAGAAAATACTTCTGCTTCTTCAGAAGCACAAAGCAATCTGGGGAACGGTTACCAAGGCTATTGCAGGATACGGAAGAGACCGCGTGATTTATGGCCGTCATATTTTCTCACCCGGCGAGCACCTGCCTCTGATCATTGAATGTGTTGCAGACAAAGAACACCTTCCGCTGCTCCTGGATGAGTTGAGGGAGGTTGTGACGCAAGGCGCCGTTTTTACCGCTCCGGTGGACCTGATCGTGAATAAATAAACAAGGAGCTAAAATATGTATTACTTCTATATCGCAATATTCGGAGCTTTCGGTGCGGTAACACGTTACTGGATCAGCAGCACGATCCATTCGGGGCAATTTCCATACAACACCTTGCTGATTAATCTGATCGGCTGTTTTTTTCTGGCGGTCGTAATGAGATATTTGACGACTCTTCCAAAGCTCTCAAGAAATCTGGTCAATGGCATCGGAACAGGCTTCATCGGCTCCTTCACCACATTTTCTGCTTTCAGTGCGGAGGTATGCCTCATGATCGCACGGGGAGATTTTTTCCCTGCGGCATGTTATAGTTTCACCAGCATGTTCGGCGGATTCCTGTCGGCCATGTTCGGTTTTTATGTGAGCAGTCGGTTGACCCGGAGAAGGGAGCGCAGTGAAAATGGCAATTAATTCACTCATGGTATTCATAGGAGGTTCCCTGGGGGCGGTATCCCGTTATGCCATATCGATTCAAATCAAGCGGATCACTTCAACCGAGTTTCCGCTGGCCACATTTTTGACGAACCTGTCAGGCTCTTTTCTGCTTGGACTGCTCCTGGCATCCTGCACGGACAGCTCGGTGCAGTTGTTGCTGGGT
>JAQUYZ010000164.1 GCA_028691625.1 Eubacteriales bacterium | reverse complement strand
AAGGGCGATACTCTCGATTTAGAACATCCGGCGTATCTCTCGATTTAGAACATCCGTCGTATTGACTTCAATAAAGAAAAATGTTACATTTAACAAAATCAGGAACACTGTTCCGATGAACAGAACGAAGCTAACGGGGTAATTGATAAAAGCCCATATCAATTGAGCGTCACGATTCAGGGTTATGTTTGAAAGGAGTGGATTTTATGGAAAAGAACACTATTTCTATGACGGAAAGTCAGGAGATAGAAAAAATCGGCTATAAACAAGAGCTCAGAAGAACTTTGAAATTTAGAGATTTAGTTATTTTTGGTCTGCTTACCGTTCTCCCAATAGCTCCCGTTCAGGTATACGGTGCGGTATCACAGCAAACAATGGGACTCGCAACTTTAGTCTATGTGGTCGGAATGGTTGCAATGCTATTTACCGCTCTGAGCTACAGCACGCTCAGCGGTGAATTCCCGCTGACGGGATCTGCCTATATGTTCGTCCGGCGTGCCATCAACCCTCATGTTGGATTTGTTTCGGGATGGATTATTTTAATTGACTACATAATAGTACCTTCGCTTCTTGTATCCTTTGGAGCACTATGGGCTTCAAATTTAATTCCAAGTATTCCGGCGTATGTCTGGGTGATAATTTTTATAGCAATCTGCACATTTATTAACGGGCGGGGTATTAATGTTGCTGCAAAGGCAAATATCATCATGCTGATATTAGAACTTATTTGTATTGTATTTTTTGTAACTATGGCGATAAAGTTTATCTTTATTGATGGCCGCGGCGTAGGAGGATTTTCAATTGATCCGTTTTATATTCCGGGCCAGGTCAATCTGGGTTTTATTGCATCCGCGACTACGATTGCAATTTTTGGATATTTGGGATTTGATGGGATCACAGCATTAGCTGAGGAAGTTGAAAATCCCAGAAAAACGATTGGCAAATCCATCATAACGACTTTATTACTAATTGGAGCACTCTTTATAGGACAATCCTACCTGGCTACTCTGGCACACCCCGATTATTCAGATTTAAATCCTGATATGGCTTTCTTTGATATCGCAAGAGAAGTGGGAGGAGCTTCGCTTTATTACTTCTTTGTCATAGTAGCTATCGTTGCTGTTGGTATCGCGAATGCCTTGGTTGTTCAAACCAGCACTGCAAGGGTAATTTTTTCTATGGGCAGAGATAATACCTTACCAATGTCGAAGTTCTTTGCGAAAGTACACCCCAAATTTCAAACCCCTTTAAATGCAACAATTACGGTTGGCGTTTTAACATTATTTATTGCGCTTGCCCCTCCGACTATCCTATTACAACTTGTAAGCTTTGGTGCTTTAACCTCCTTTATGCTGATTAACGTTTCCGTATTTGTTTACTTCTATGTTAGGAAAAAGGAAAGAGGCCCTAAAAGTATATTCAAATATGTACTTCTTCCTTTGATCGGTCTCATAATCATTTTATATGTATGGTCCGGTTTAGGTAAGGCAACTTTCATTTTGGGAATCAGCTGGTCTGTGATTGGTATTATTCTTGGATTTGTTAAGTCAAAAGGATATAAAATAATTCCGAGTGGTTTTGAGGAAAATTGATAAAACAATAAAGAGTAGGTGCTCAAATTTTAAAATTGGGCGCCTCTTTTTAACTTTTTTTTTACAGGTTGGGAAGCTTATTGATAAACCTCAATACCGGTGTAATAATGCTTAAGAATATCGATGTAATGATAACCTGCCTGGGCCATCCCGTTGGCGCCCCACTGGCTCATCCCCACTCCATGTCCGTAGCCGTCGGTCGTGATCAGAACGGTGTTGTCCCGGACGGATACGGTGAAGTTGGCGGAACGCAGCCCGAACAGCTCCCGGACCTCTCTTCCCCTCAAGGTTAAATTTCCGGCCTGTATGGAGGCAACCCTTCCGCCGTCGCTTCGTTCCAGTACTTTTATGGTGTTGCTGTTCAGGTTGCCGGGATCATTTTTCGGGTAGGCCTGCCTGATTTTCTCCTTGAATTCAGAGAGTGGTATTTCCACTTGCTCGTTCTGATGCGGAGCGGCGGACTCATATACGCTGTCAACGCTGCGCAGATAGGGCAGAGCTGACACAAAGACATCTTCGGAATTTTCGGTTTTTCCGCCGCTGGAGGAATGGAAGAGGGGCTGCTCAACCAAAGCTTCCTGATAATACATCAATTGGCCCGAGGTGCTGTCGACAGCCTCCTGTATTCTCGGCCAGCCGGTATTCATCCACTCCGCCGACTTGATTTCCTTAAGGTCCTCCTGACTCCGGTATACCTGACAATGGGTATCGTCACAAACAGGAGCAGAGGGATGATCAGGATTCCCACCGGTTCCGGAGCGGATGACTTTAGAAACGGAAAAGGTCCGCGCGGCAACTGCCTGTGCTTTCAGTGCCTCCATCTCGAAGCTTGACGGCATTTCGCCCGCAACCACGCCTTTCACATAATCCTCAAAAGGAATGGTTTCGGTTTTTCCGCTTTCGTGCCGGTAGACATTGATATACGCGGGGATCTCAACGGATCCTTTTTTCAAAGGTGGAGCCGTCGGTGCTTCCTCATGGAAGATACTGATCAGAGCGAACGGCAGCAGAACTAAACAAAAAACCACCATCGTGCCGACGATGGCAAATGACTTAAGCAGATATCCCTTGTGCTTCATCGCAAATCCTCCATGACTGGTTCGCGCCGGGTTTTTCGCTGCGAGTGCCTGTCTCATTCAATATATGAGGCATGGGGAAAAATCATGAGGGATTGAAACGATTTTCTAAATAAAAAAAACACCAGCCTGAGTATGCATGGTGTTTTCTAATAAAAATTATAAACGATATTATTCCTTAGCAGCTTCAACTGCTTCGTCGACTTTCTCTTCCAGTACCTTTTCGTACTCAGCGAAAATGGCGTCCTTGATTTTGTTACGTGTTTCTGACACTAATGGATGAGCAATATCTCTGAAATCCCCTTCACCCATTTTTCGGCTCGGCATTGCAATGAACAGACCATTCTGACCTTCAATGATTTTTATATCATGTACGACAAACTCATCATCGAATGTAACGGATACAACGGCTTTCATCTTGCCTTCATCGTTAACCTTACGAACTCTTACATCAGTTATTTTCATACTGAAAAACCACCCTTTCCTGCCCAGACATACTCGATATACAGAATTTGTATATTGCTTGCCCACATTATACAGTGAATAACAAAATTTTACAAGTTTTTTTTGTAAAAAATCAGATTATTCGGAAAAACTTCGATCGTTTTTTCATTTTCATTTACCGTACCGAGATAAATAAGAGGGAAATAGTCCAGGATTTTCTTTTTTTCAGGCTCCATGGAAGAGATAACAACGCCGGTTCCGACAACCTCGATGTCAAACTCCGCGAGCATTTCGGAGATTCCTTTTACACTTCCTCCGCCCCTCATGAAGTCATCGATGATGATTGCTTTCGAACCGGGAGTAACAGCTCTTTTCGAAATTGACATCTTCTGGATCCGTTCCGCAGAACCGGAGAAATAGTTGATGCTGACGGTGGACCCTTCCGAGATCTTGCTTTCCCTTCGTATTACAACAAGAGGAAGATTGAGCATATGCGCGGTCATCAAAGCGACGGGAATCCCCTTAGTTTCGATGGTCACAACATAATCAGCGCTGAGATTGATAAATCTTCGCGCAAATATTTCACCGGCGCGTTTGACAATATTTGAGTCGAACATTAAATCAGAGGTGTATAAAAACCCGTTTCCGAGAATTCTGTTCTTGTCCCGCATTTTTTCACAGATCTGATTTAAAATATTTTCTGCTTCCCGATCTGAGATATAGGGAATCAGCTTGACGCCGCCTCCGGCTCCGGCAATCGTCTCAATGAGCCCCAGATCAACGTTTTCGAGTAGTTGCTTTGCTGCCTGGATATCTTCGCTGACGCTGGATTTAGCAGCATCGAATAAATCGCAGAAGTAGCCGAGCGAATACAACTTGTTTGGATTTTCAGATAAAATTTTTATTATTGCGCCCACTCGTTCTGTTCTTTTCATTTATAACACCCCCTCAATAACGCATTCACAGATTATAATACGAATAAAAATGTATTATGTGATGATTTTATTCGTTTTTTATTATTTTGTCAAATTGGAGCATTTTTTTCATCATTTGTGGTATAATGAATTTTGCAATTTAGCTTGCATGACAAAAACATTGATACGTAAGATAAGGAAGAAACAATTAATATATATGGAGGATTTGAATGCTTAATCTTAAAGAGTTCAAGCATGTTCACTGCATCGGCATCGGAGGGATCGGACTCTCTGCAATTGCTGAAATATTCCTGAACAGGGGATATCAGGTCTCCGGTTCAGATATGAAGGAAAGCGAAATAACCGACAAGCTTATGGAACAGGGAGCAGTGGTTTACTTAGGTCATCGTGCAAAAAACATATCGGATGCGGATCTGGTGGTCTATTCCTCGGCAGTCGCCCAGGATAACCCGGAAATTGCAGCAGCCATTGAAAACGGAATCCCAACCGCTTCCAGGGCGGAAGTGCTTGGCGCTCTGATGAAGGAATATGAAAACAGTATTGCAATCGCCGGAACCCACGGCAAAACCACAACCACCTCAATGGTATCCCTTATATTGGAAAAATATGGAAATGATCCAACCATTCTGGTTGGCGGAAATCTTCAGGAGATCAACGGAAACGTCAAAATCGGCAGCAGCGGCTATTTTGTTACGGAAGCCTGCGAATATATGGACAGCTTTCTCAATCTCAACCCCAGGATCGAAATCATTCTGAACATCGATTCGGATCATCTTGACTATTTTAAAGATATCGATCACATTGCAAGTTCTTTTAATAAATTTGCCAATCTGGTTCCCAAAGACGGAACCGTGATTGCCTTTGACGCGAATCCTTTTGTCAACAGCATTATTGACGAATTGAAAAGCAAGGTCGTGACCTTTGGATTTAGTGAACGCTGTGACTATTATGCATCGGATATCGAATTCAATACCTCCGGGATGCCTTCCTTCAAGCTGCATCACGGCGGAGAGGTGCTCTGTACCATGCAGCTCTCTATTCCCGGAGAACACAATATTGCCAATGCGCTGGCTGCCTTTGCCTGCTGCTACGGATTGGGTGTGCCCGTCGATTCCATCCTGTCCACTCTGGAGGCCTATACATGAACACAGAGAAGATTT
>JAQUYZ010000163.1 GCA_028691625.1 Eubacteriales bacterium | reverse complement strand
CTTCTAAAGCAATTTCGTATCATAAAATTAATTTTGACGGGGAAGACTCAGATAAATATTAAAAAAAGAGTGAGCATGCCGCAAAAATAATAGGCATGCTCATTTCTTCCTCCCGGGTATTGACACAGACAGAAGAAATGATGTAGCCTTAGATGGTAGATCGTAACCGGATTGGAGCCGGCTTTCACACATATCAGGAGGAATCTATGAGAATTATCAAAGCAAAAACATACGGCGATATGAGCCGGAAAGCAGCAAACGTGATTTCTGCACAGGTGATATTGAAGAATAACTGTGTTTTGGGGCTCGCTACGGGAGCAACTGTCTTAGGCATTTATCAACAGCTTATCGAGTGGTATCAAAAGGGGGATATTGATTTTTCAGGTGCCCGCTCCGTAAATCTGGACGAGTATGTGGGGCTGGCCGGAAGCCACGAACAAAGTTACCGCCATTATATGGATACAAATTTCTTTCAGCATATCAATATCAAGCAGGAAAACACTCACCTCCCCAACGGAATGACGGAAAACATCGAGGAGGAATGCGATCAGTACGACGCACTCATCGAAAGCCTGGGGGGGATCGATTTGCAGCTTCTTGGTCTGGGGCATAAAGGTCACATCGGATTCAATGAACCGGATGAGGCTTTCGAAAAACTGACGCATTGCGTCCGACTGAAGGAAACCACCCGGAAAGCCAATGCCAGATTCTTTGAGAAGGAAGACCAGGTACCGAAGAAAGCCATCACCATGGGTATCAAGAGCATTATGCAGGCAAAGAGGATTGTACTCTGTGTCAGCGGTGCACATAAAGCCGAAATACTGAACCAGGTCCTGACCGGACCGGTAACGCCCGCATTGCCAGGATCCATTCTTCAGATGCATCCGAATCTTACCGTGGTGGCGGATGAGGAAGCACTGCACCTCTTATAAATGAATCGATCCTCTTATATTTAAAAAGTTTATCGCAGAAAATAAAATTCTGTGATAAACTTTTTTCATCGTATTATGTTGGAAGAACGCGGAGGGAATTATATTGAGAATCTATGTAATCAGTGATACCCATGGAAGGATCGACAAAGCAATAGAAGTATACCATACGCTTGAAGAAATCGATTTGATCGTGCATCTTGGGGATCACTGGAATGACGCAAAAATAATGAAGGAGCAGCTTAACGTTCCTCTGATCGGGGTGAAGGGCAATATGGACGGGTCTTTTTCAAGGGATGGATACCACATCCTGGAAACAGACTTCGGGAATATATTTCTCTCCCACGGTCACATGGAGAGTGTGAAGCAAAGCTACGAAAACATCATGTACAAGGCAGAATCCCTTCAATGCAAGGCTGTTTTTTTTGGACATACCCACATCCCGCTGTTCTATGAGGCCGAAGGTCTTTTCCTTTTAAACCCGGGAAGCCTTTCCCTGCCGGCAGGAGGCAGAAAAGGCTCCTATGCGGTCGCTACTGTGACCTGCGATTCTATTGACGCAACAATTCTTTATGCGGATATAACTCAATTCCGTAAAACAGAATCGGGGATGATCAAAAACATGCTGAATGACAGCGACCGATTTTGAGTATTTGGAATAAATTTTATAGCAAATAGAACTGAAATCTGTTGAAAAACATCGACAGGACAGATATAATTATCCTGGGCTGTTCCCTTACGCAGTCGGCCAGTACTGTTGCTGTGTTAAGAAAGTGTGTGTTATGTATTTTGGAAGTGTGCGATTCTTCAAACATTTGATTGTAGCCGTTATATTACTTCTTATTTTCGGATTGACCATTTCGACCATAAGCCTTGTTGTGATCAATAAGAATTATAAGGGTCAGATTTCAGAGATGCAATCCGGTACCGTTCTTGCGCAGTCGAATCTCGTGGAAGAGAGCAGTCAGAACAGCCTTTCCATTGCGTATCAGGAGCTGTATCCCGATCTGCATGCAACACAGGCTGAAGTGAAACGAATCGAACTCAAAACAGTCTATCTTACCTTTGATGACGGTCCGTCAGCCAGGACGGTGGAGATACTGGACATCCTGAAGAAGGAGGATATCAAAGCGACGTTCTTTATTATCGGTAAAGAAGGCGAAAAGAACAAGGATCTCCTCAGAAGGATTTCAGACGAAGGACATTCCATTGGAATTCATACCTATTCCCACGTGTACAACAATATTTATGCATCTGTCGAGAATTATCTTGACGATTTTTATCTTACATACGAACTGATTTATAATACGACTGGTATTAAACCTGAGATCTTCCGGTTTCCGGGAGGGAGCATCAATAAATACAGTGCGCAGGATTATGTCGAGATCATCGCTGAAATGACACGGCGAGGTTTTACCTACTATGACTGGAATGCTTCGAGCGGTGATGCAGTTGCAAACGCAACAGCGAATTCAGTCTATTCCAACACCGTTCAGTCTTCAGAAGATAAGGATCGTATTATTCTGCTCATGCATGACAGCATCAGCAAATCCTTTACTGTCTCAGCCCTGCCCGGAATTATTGAGTACTATAAAGCAAGGGGTTTCAAATTCGAATGCATCACAAACGATGTGAGCCCCATAGCGTTTAACTATATAAATTACTGATATTTGCCTGTAAAATCTTGGACTTGCATAGTTCTGCCGAGAAAAATCAAATTTGGAAGGATGGTTAGAGATGGGAGTAAAAAATAATTTTTCCCAAGCTGTATCAGAATTGATTGGGATTTCCAGAAATGTTGAACCGGAGCATAAAGCGGAAATAAGTGAAGAACCGACGGGGGAAGTGTTGGAAGCAGAAGCAATTGCTGAAGACGGTTCAGAAGAGGAGGGTGTTTTAGACGAAATGGCTGGTAGTGAAAGAGACACTGAACTGACTGCAGAACAAAAGGAGGAGACTTCTCAAACTGCTCAGAATCCAAAGGAAAGAATTATGGCTATGCTGGCAGCCCAGCAGGCGCAGCAGACACAGCAGCAGGCACCGCAAACCGAGGGACCGCAGCAATCACAACCGCAGGCGCAGCAGGCGCCGTTGCAGCAGACGCCGCTGCAGGTCCCGCAGACGACGAATCATACGCAGCCAAAACCTTCCGGCGGCGGACTCACAACCATTGCCAAGGGAACCGTTATTATCGGCGAGATCAATGCAGATGGAGATGTTGAACTTCTGGGCAGTGTGAAGGGTAAGATCGCATCCCAGGGTGATATCAAGGCGAACGGCAAGGTGATTGGAGATCTGATCGGCAAAGACATCGAACTGGTCGCTTGTGCAGTACAGGGTAATATCATTGCAAGCGGATTGATTACCGTTGATGGAGATTCCGTGGTGGTCGGTGATGTGAAGGGAGAAAATTTTTGTCTGGACGGTAAGATCAAGGGGAATGTAACCGTTGAGAAGGAGGCCAAATTCCAGCCTAAGGCGATTCTGGCCGGAAATGTAACTACGACATCCATTGCAATGAGCCAGGGAGCGAAAATCCAAGGCGAAGTCAATATCCCGTTGAGTGAAAAAGAAACGGACATGTCCTTTGATATTGACATGATGATATAATTAGTTTGGAGGGATAACGAATGGCGACGAAGAATAATTTCTCTAAGGCAGTATTGGACTTAATGGGTCTTCCCGGAAATGAGAATGCACCGACCGGAAGACCACAGGATGCTGTTGCAGAAACAGTTTTTGACTCAACTAAAAAAATTGATATGACCATCGTAAAAGAGCCGGATGCGGAGAAGGAAACGGATATTGAAGTTGAGCGGAGAAAGTTCCTTTACAATGCGAAAACCGTTACTGCCAGCACTGTTGTGCCGATTCAGGAGGATACACCCGCAACTGTAATCTCTAGATCCATGGTGATCATCGGAGAAATAACCTCCAGCGGAGATATTGATATTTACGGAGACGTGAAAGGATCTGTCAAGACCGACGGCGACATCAAGGCAACCGGCAAGATCATCGGAGATTTGGCAGGAAACAGCTTTACATTAAACGGCTGTACCATTCAGGGAAACATTTCAGCGCAGGGAAGCGTAACGGTAGGATTGAACACGATCGTTGTAGGTGATATCATTGCAGACAGCATCAAACTGAACGGAAAAGTGAAAGGAAATCTCACCATTGCCAAGATGTCAGAGTTCCTGGAAAATGCGCTGCTGGCCGGTGATGTACATTCTCAGACAATCTCAATGAGCCAGGGTGCAAAGCTTCATGGTAATGTCAGTGTAGCCCTTGACAGCTCACAGAGTGAAAAAGAGTTCGATTCTATTTTCGGAATGTAACAATATAAAGAGAGGTATAACGATGAGTGATTTAGATAAAGTGCTGCAAAAGGGCAGTGATGTGGGGGAGAGCTTTTCAGATTTGATGAAAAAGGTTGTTGAACAGCAGCTGGAAGAAGAAAATGCAGCAACGGAAGCGCTGAGCGAGGCTCCGGCCGAAGTGTCCGCGCCGGAAGAAAAGAAGGGTTCCGATGTAATCATCAAATCTGAGGATGCTGTCGTTTCCAAACCGGCCGAAACGCCTGTGTTCGAATGGAAGGAAGAAGAAAAACCGGTAGTCGAAAGCTTCCAGCCTGTTTCAGAGGTAGGTGTAATCTCACCGATGACAACAATAAACGGTTCGATAAGCAGCAAGGGTCATATCCGGATTGAAGGAAATGTGATCGGAGATATTTTTGCCTATGGTGATATCAAAGTGACGGGTAAGGTCGCAGGCGACCTCGAGGGAGGAAACATTGAACTGGGCGGCTGCATCGTCGACGGAGATATCAAAGCCAGAGGAGATGTTACCATTGGGAAGGACAGCACCTTATCCGGCGACATGAACGGTCAACTGATTACCATTGACGGAAAAATCAAAGGAAATGTCGAAGCGCTGAAGGGCGCTCACATGTCAAGCACATCTCTGGTGAAGGGATCCATTACGGCTCCGACCTTATCCATGAGTGCGGGGGCAGAGCTGCAGGGTAAGGTAAATGTATCAAAAGATGAAATCGAGTAAAGATAGATAAGAAGAGCTAAGGGTACAGAAAGATGCCGCCGGAGATATCCGGCGGCATTAAGGCAGAGGAGCATGTATGGAAAAACAGAATATCGCATTTATGAATACGACCGTGATGGCTTTTCTCGGCGACTCCGTCTATGAAACCTATGTCAGAAGACACGTGATTGAAAAAGGGCAGGTCAATGCAGATCTTCTTCACAGGGCAGCCGTCGGGTTTGTAAGAGCGGACGCGCAGGCCTATGCGCTGAAA
>JAQUYZ010000162.1 GCA_028691625.1 Eubacteriales bacterium | reverse complement strand
CGGAAACTGCCGCACTGTTGCTGCAGTTGTCTATGGATCCTCCGTATGTCATTCCGGCTACCGCTCCAACGTATAGCTTTCCTGTGATGGATCCGCCGCTGATGGTCACATCGGTGATATCGGCTTGGTAAGTATAACCGAATAATCCGATATAATTGATCAAAGGACTGTTCACTGTCAATCCGGAGATGACCTTGCCATTCCCGTAGAATGATCCGGTATAGGCTTGTCCAACACTGTATCGGCTGTCGGAGTACCCGATCGGAACAAATTTACCGGTTTCAAAACCGTTGATATCATGTCCCCCCGTATAGAGTCCTGCCTGTTCTGCCGCCTTCAGCGCTCCCATCGGCGTGGCCGGGTCACTGCTGCCGGCTTCGTACTGCGAAAAGTCTAGGTCGTTCATAAGAATCGCATCGCTGTTACGGTGAACTGCCAGATGCTGAAGCTGGGCTTCCGTATAGATGGCGACTCCTTTTATTGTACTGACCGCCTCACTGTCGGGATAGAAGATGACTTCCTTTGTAAATGCGCCGGGACTTGATAAAGGCAGTCCGCAGGAGCAATGGCTGTCTGTAACAGTCGCTATGACTGCTGGATTTCCCATGATCGTCATCGTATCCACGGTTGGTTTGATGAACAGGGTATAATATCTTGTTTTTGCCGATTCTTCATTTACTGCCTTGATCAGCACCCATGTGCCGGGCGAGAGGCTTTCCAGATCATACACATTTCCTCCGAGGACGGTTGGTTCTATTACAATTCCGCCGGAGGATATTATTTCTGATAAGGAGGTACCGCTTTCCACTGTGATTGATGTGCCGGAAATAGCACTGATGGTTATCATTAAGCTTGAGGCCGAGGTTGTATACGAGCCCTGCAGAGGATTAAAAGCAAAAGGAATCATATCGCCGTTTCCGAAATCAATTCTGCTTACAGCCCCGACTACATCAATGCCATTACTTGATGCAATCGCTGCTATTCTGGAGTATACCCCGGCAAGTGCCGGGTCGGAATCGTGAAAGGCAGTCTCTGCGCCAACCGAGCTTTCACCTATCCCGCTTGCATTTAGGCCCTCCAGCCAATAGCAGTTGCTGTCACTGTCGTCTTCGCAATAACCGACCCCGCCTCCCACATAGTTATTTCCGGAATAAATTCCTGTGTTATAGGAAGTTAAAATGGTGCAGGCAGTAAGGTCTCCAACTACACCTCCAACGTGTTCGCTTCCCGAGATGACTCCCGTGTTATACGTGTTTCTAATCGGGGAGATATAGGAAGCATATCCGGCAACACCTCCAACGCAATCGGTTCCCGAGACTGCCCCGGTGTTGAAGCAGTTCTCCATTCCACCGACATCTCCTCTATTATATCCACCCACCCCGCCGACTTCCTCGTCTCCCGAAACCGATCCGGTATTGCCGGAGTTCAAGATATCGCTTTTCTCATTTGATCCAACTACTCCGCCGACGCTCTCTTCTCCCAAAACCGATCCGGTATTGCCGGAATTTAAGATGTCGTTTCTATAATTTACTCCGGCTACGCCGCCGACACCGTAAGAACCGGTTACTGCCGCACTGTTTCTGCAATGCTCTATTGTTCCGCCCCGTGCTGCTCCAACGATAGCTCCAACGGCTTGATCTCCTGTAATTGATCCGCCACTGACGGTGAGACCGTTAATTGCGGCTCCTGAAGTAAAACCGAAAAGGCCGATACCAGTGATCGAACCGCAGCTCACAATCAACCCGGAGATAACTTTACCGTTACCGTAGAAGTTGCCGTTATATGGGTGTGATTGCGTCCCGATCGGAACAAATTTACCGGTTTCAAAATCGCTGATATCATATCCTGCCGTATAAAGACCTGCCTGATCTGCAATCTTCAGCGCTCCCATCGGGGCAGACATGTCGCCGCTGCCATTTGCGTATTCCGTAAAATCAAGGTCATTCATCAGAAAAGCGTTACTGTCGGGATGCATTGCCAAATGTTGAAGCTGTGCTTCCGTATAGATAGCAAACGCTGTGACTGTGTTGGCCGCGTCGCCGCTCGGATAGAAGGTGATCATTTTCGTAAACGCACCGGGGCTTGTAAAAGAAAGCCCGCAGGGACAGCTTCCACCCAGATTTGATAGAGTGGCCGTCTTGCCATTGATGGTCAAGTAAATTAAATCTGAACCGGAGCCATTTTTATTTTTTATTTGAATGTTTTTGGGCAAATTTACTTCCAGACTTCCATTGCTGTCTATTGAGATTTCGTATCCTTCTGTCACTGCCGCGAGGGCAGCTTTCAATTGGACTTGAGAGATTTGTCCAGAGCTATCCAGTTGCTTGGCAATTTCATCTGCTATTCTGATTGCAATTTCCGCACTGATGCTGCCATTTACTCTGATCACAGTGAAATAGCTCCCTGCTCCCGTTTCAGCATTTCCTTCGCCGATGTCCGCCAGATAGTTTCCGTTGAATACAAAAGCATTATATATGCTTGTTTCTCCGCCGGAAAGGACTCTTACCTTTGTTCCTTCCTTGCAGATGACAAGTTGTATGATGGTAGAGTTGCTGACCTTTATGGTGTTGGTGCCGCCTCCAATGACATAGACCTTGGATAGTGCGGTGATATTTTCCAGTGCTGCGTCGCCTTCACCCACTGACTTTTCTATCGTAATGTCACCTACATAGATTTTGCCTTTTAAAGTCTCATTGGCTGATTTAACTGAAACATCTTCTCTGACTATGGTCTCCTTATCCAGAATGAGACCAATTATTTTTGCCGCTTCCGCTCTGCTCAAAGTCGCTTTGGGCCCAAGCTTATCGGGGCTGTATCCGCTTAAATAGCTCTTGCCGACCACCATCGCTACTGCGGATTTTGCCCAAGGCGAAATCTGATCTGCATCCTTATATCCGTTCAGAACCTGATCACTTACCGACCCATCTTTTGGCAGAATTCTTGCCAGCATCACGGCCGCTTCCTGGCGCGTGATTTCTCTCATCGGCATAAAGGTAGATTCATCTATCCCGCTTACATATCTTGCATAGCTTGCTTTCTGGATTTCCTTGTTAAACCAGTCTGAATCCCTTACGTCAGAATAGAGTAGTTTCTGTGTGTTTTCTGCTCTGAGTTTCAGCGCCTTATTCACCATTGTGACAAATTCGGCTCGGCTGACGGGCTTGTCCGGCCGGAAAGTTCCGTCGTTATAGCCTTGCACGAAACCATACCCAATGGCCTTTTGTATGACTCCTTCACCCCAGTGCCCTTTGACATCCTTCAATGGTTTTTCCGCATTCGATACGCCGGCCGTCACCGATGATCCGTCCTCCAATGCTGACGCTTGAGGAATAAAGCATGAGAAAGTCAAAGTCAGTACGAGGATAAATACGATTACCTGCCTGTTATCTCTTTTCATTTTTAATCCTTTCTTTACTGTTGCTTGGTTTGTGTATCATTTTAACTGACAGGATGTAATGCTGATCAGTATTGTCAAATTTTTTTCGTTTATTTACAGTTTACGCTTTATTACGATATGATTCAACAAATAATCCTTATAATAACAATTATTCCTATTGTTATCTCGATTCTATAGATAGAAAAGCAGAGAAAGCATGAAGAAACGAGGGACAGATAAATCTGGCCCCCGTAAAGTGAGTGTTTCATTTTCCTTTTACTCAGTAAACTCTTGGCGTCCAATACATCCATATATTTCAGGTTTAGCCTTCTTCAAATATTTGGCATATGCGTAGCCCCCTATCGCGATCAGCATTATTGCAGTGAATATCAAGACCGAAACAATACCGGGAGCATTTGTCAGAACGGTAAAATTAAGCACCGCCTTTATCAATACAAACGCGACGCCAATCGCTCCTAAAATTGGAGCAATTAAAGTTGTACCTAATGAAAAATTAAATTGTTTATTTTTTCTGAAATAAGCTATTACAGCAAGGCTTGCAAGGAATACGATCATTACAAGAAAGAATTCCCCGATCCCTGCAAATAACGGATACAGATAATCAGGGCCTTTGCCTGTAGGCAGGAAAATTGTGAGTACGATTGCCCATACTACTCCGACTGTAGTTGCAGCCATAAATGGTGAGTAATGCTTTTTATGCACTTTTCCAAGGAACGATGGAAACACATTGTCTTTTCCAAGGGAATACAGGTAACGCGTTGCAACATTCTGTATGGAAAGCTGTGACGCAAGCAATGAGGTCACAATTAAACATGATATTACATCGGCAAACCCCTTGTTGAAAGTAGCCAATATGTCCATGAAGCTTGTCGCAGCATTCTCACTTAAAGCAACTGCCACTTTGTCTGCCCCATAAAAAGATAGGAAAGCCCATGCTGCAAGAAAATAAAACAGTCCGATTCCTATGACCGCGATAAATGTAGCCCGAGGAATTGTCTTTTGCGGATTTCTGCACTCTTCACGATAAATGACCGTGGCCTCAAACCCAAAAAAGTTACCAACTGCAAACAGCAATACGATTCCAAATCCATCCGTTGCGATTGATGGGATCAATACCGGTTCAAATCCCCCTCCGTGTGTAAAGCAAACACCATCAAATATTAAGATAACCGCACTTTCAAAAACCATAACCCAAAATAAAACTGCCGCAGATAAATCAATCTTCCTATACGCAAAAAATGTCGTAATCAGCACTGAAATAATCGCGATGGCATACCAATGGATATGAGGGCCATGAAAAATATTTTCAATCGCATTTTGCGCATAAAGCGCAATACACGGCGGCGCAAAAAGTCCGATAAATACATAGCCTCCTAATGCGAGAACAGCTGTCATCAATCCAAAATTGCGCCCAAGACCCTCCGTAACATATGTATAAAAACCTCCCGGCCTTTGCATAACAGTTCCCATCTTTGAGAAACCTATGGCAAAGAAGAACAATACGAGCGTTACATATATGTATACTACCGGCACGCCAGCTGCCTCGGGTCCCAGCAGAGAATAATAAAGAGCAATAAAGGCTGATACCGTTAACAAAGGTCCGGAAAAAGCAAGTACGGACATAACAAGCGCGCCTACGCCCATGTTCCCGCGAAGGCGATCTGCACTTAGCGTGCTTTCATTCATGTTTTTTGACATCGTGATACTACTCCTTTCTTTCTATATATTAGTTAGTTAATTGCGAAACTCCAAAACTATTGAAATTTCAACAATTAGTTTTAAGTTTATCTATATAACTCCTCACCGAAATATGGTATAATTTAGTTGTAAATACAAAATATCACAT
>JAQUYZ010000161.1 GCA_028691625.1 Eubacteriales bacterium | reverse complement strand
TAGATTCAAAACAGCAGATTTTGGAGGATCAACTTCAGGACAGGTATGAGCTCATCTTTCTGTATACGTTGCCGATTGAGGAAATCATGAAGACGATTTCAACGCTGAATAAGAACAGCGTGATTTTGCTTTGCGGCTATACTGAGGACGCGAAAGGATACAAGATCCCTGCAGACAAGTTTGGGGAACTGATCTGCGACGCCAGCTCTGTACCGGTTTACGACATGTGGAATTTCAGAATGGGAAATGGCGTGCTCGGAGGGAGCTTGCTGTCCGGCGAGACAATCGGAGGTTATGCAGCAGAACTTGCTATTCGGGTTCTGGACGGAGAACAGATTGACCGGATCGATAATATAAATGAAAAAGTGGCGGAGCAGATCTATGACTACGAGCAGTTGGAACGCTTCGGAATTCCGCTGGAACGACTGCCCCACGGAAGTACGGTAATAAACAAACCATTTTCCTTCTTCGACACATATAAGGAATTGGTCATCGGCACAATAATCGCGTTTGCAGTACTGATGATCTATATTCTGCTCTTGATAAATAATATAAAAAACAGGAAAAAAGCGGAGCGGCAGGCCTATAAAGCCAATCAGGAGTTATCAGCTTTATACGAGCAGCTTTATGCCATAGACCAGCAGTTGAAGCATGAGTTGGTGGAGCGCTCCATTGCTCTTGAAAAATTGCAGGTAAGTGAAGAAAACTACAGGATGGTTGCCGAAGCGACGAATGATATCATCTGGGATTGGAATCCGGAAAACAATCTGATTCACCATTCCGGAGGACTGAATCAGATGCTTGGCTACTCTGATGCGGAGTTCGTTAACAAGGAGGACTTTCTTGAAATTATTGAGAAAGAAGATCTTGAATATGTACAAACTGAATTTACGAAGGCTTTTCAGAATGAGAATCATGTGAGTGCCTGTGAATACAGAGTCAGACATAAAGATGGAGGAACGATGTGGCTTCATACCAAAGTCAAGGTACTGCATAATGCGCACGGATATCCGGTTAAGATTGTTGGTTCTCATACTGATATTACGGAGCTTAAGGAATACCAGAATAAAATTTGGGAGATGGCTTACTATGATGAATTGACAAGGCTTCCCAACCGTGTGTATCTGAAGGATTACATCAACAATCAAATTCACACCGGAACCGACGCTCCGTCGGCGATCATTTATATCGACATTGATGACTTTAAGGCGATCAACGACAATTTTGGGCATAACGAAGGGGATCGACTGCTGATCGAAGTCGGAAATATCCTGAAAGAGATTACAGGAGAAAACGATATGGTGTTTCGTCAGGGCGGTGACGAATTTGTTGTTGTATTCAATCATATGAGCAATCGGGATGAGATCTCGAAATTTGTTGCCAAACTCAATGACAAGCTGTCGGAACCGATCAGGCTTTGCCAAGGGGCTTTTTATATTACGTTAAGCGGTGGTATCGTTATGGTCCCTACGGACGGGAAAGATTACGACACCTTGATGAAAAATGCTGACATTGCTTTGTATTTTGTAAAAAATAACGGGAAAAACAGTTTGATGTTTTTTAATCTTGATATGATGGAAGGTGCAAAGGAAAAAATGCTGCTGGATCATCACCTTAGATCAGCCGTGAAAGGAATGAATTTTTCCATTCAATATCAGCCTATTGTCAATATGGAGACAGGGAAAATCTGTAAATATGAGGCACTGATCCGATGGAAAAATCATGAATTGGGCCAGGTGCCACCGTCGGTTTTTATCAAGCGCGCAGAAGAAAACGGCCTGATCATACCAATTGGAAATTGGATCATACGGGAAAGCTGCTTATTTGCCGCTGAACTGAATTCCAAGGGATATGGGAATATCTCTGTCTCGATCAACATTTCGCCGATTCAGCTCCGCCAAAAGGAGTTTGTACCATTGGTAAAATCGATCCTGGAACAGACCGGTGCTGCCCCGGAAAAAATCGAATTTGAGATTACGGAATCGATCCTCATTGATTCTCTGGAACCAAGCCTGAAAAAACTTCACCAGATCAAAGCCCTTGGTATTTTAATATCCCTGGATGATTTTGGACAGGGGTACTCATCTCTGACCTATCTGCGCATACTTCCCATCAATACGCTGAAAATCGACAAATCATTCCTGGATGATTTCATTAATGCGGATCGAAACGGGCAAATCATCTGCGCAATTATTGAGCTTGCCCATGGAATGCAATTGAAAGTGATTGCCGAAGGGGTGGAAACAGTAGAGCAGTATCAGTTTTTGAAGGATAACGACTGCGACATGATCCAGGGGTATTTGATCAGCAAACCTGTTTCAATCCAGGAGGCCAAGAAATTGCTACATAGTAATGCAGGCATGTCTTAACCATTTTCGTCGGATAACAACATGATTGTAAAAAAGGGTTGACAACAGGGGGTAAAATCAAGTAAAATCAATCTTGTTCAGTCATTGTAGGCTGAGCAGCAGCCCGATCATCTATGCGCGCGTGGCGGAATTGGCAGACGCACTAGACTTAGGATCTAGCGGGCGACCGTGGGGGTTCAAGTCCCTCCGCGCGCACCACAAAGTGTCCGAAAAGGGCAAAATGAGAACGCTGAAGTGTTGAAATTTCAGCGTTTTTTCATTTTGCGAAGGAATTAAAACAAAAAAAGAAGGCCATTCAGGCCTCGATTCCCTCCAGAATTGCCCTGGTACCGATCATATTGACCGCTCTTCTCAAGTTATACGCAAGGAAACTAAGCCCCAGCTCTGCAGTGGTCTTCCTGATTCCTTTACACAGCACATAATGTGCGCCATGATACCATTTCACCGTTCCGAAAGGATGTTCCGAGATACAGAGTCTCTCTTTTTGCTTAGGTATATCATCCCTGATTCGGATAAGAACCGTCTTTTCAGCCCGATTTTTTACGAAAAACGAATTATGAGGGATAAAATCAGGAGGGGGAACATTGACAGGGGGCTTTTCCCCATACATCCTCACCGCGACGCATTCGGCTTTGGGACCGAAATATGCGGTTTTGTGTGACTTTGACGGAGTGCAGCGGTTGGAGCATTGCCTGCAAGCGGGCTTGGATGCGTAAACCATGCCTTCTCCCTTGATCTTGGTTCTTCGCAGGGTGAAACCCATGGGGCAGGTAACTGTCATCTGATCCTGAGACCTCTGAAAGCAGCCCAGCTGCCCTTCCGAATGAACTTCGACAGAGATATTGGTGTTTTCATAGCATGAGGGGAGCACCCCGGCATGGAGGCAGGCACTGATATTTTCCGGATCGGTTGAGTTCCGCATTATATCGGTAATGTCATGCTTTTCATAATCCAGTGTAAGGATACGTTCCTCCTTGTCATCCTTAAAGCCCACATAGGGAACAATGCCGTGGAGGATACAGGCTTCTATTTCCTCCCTGCTGTCATACCCTTTGTCCGCCACGACGCTGACAGTGGGAACACCCATAGTCTGCTTAAGCTGTTCGGAGAACCGGTGAAGGATTCCCTGATCATTGATATGATTGGTAACGAGGTAGTCGCCGATCAGATGGGTGGAATGATCAACGGCGGTTTGGACGTTGTAGCAGCAGTGAAAACCGTCCTTATGGGAATGCATCATCCGAGCCTCTGGATCAGTGATGAGCTTCTGGGTCTGTCCAGTTTCAGAAAGCTCGGAAAGATATCCTTTGTAAAGCTGCTGCCTTTCCTGAAGCTGCTGAATTTTCTCAGGAAGACTCGTGTGATCCTCCTTGTCATCTTCATCGACCGTATCGTCATCCTGATCTTCCCGGTCCAGCCTGTCCATGTATTCCTTCAGCTTGACTGAGATGCGTTCCAGTTTTTTTGTCAGGATTTCCTGGTTGTACATCCGCTTATTGCCGTTGACTGCACGGAACTTTGAACCATCCACAGCAGACAGCTCTCTGCTGTAAAGGTTAAGGCGGATGCAAAGCTTGGTAAATTCCAGAAATACGCTTCGTATGGCGTCGGAATTATCCTTTCTAAAGTCTGCAATGGTACGAAAATCAGGCGAGAGTCTGTTAAGAAGAAAGAAGAGTTCGATGTTTCTTGTACACTCCTGCATTAATTTTCTGCTGGAGCGAATCTTATTAAAATATCCATAGATGTAAAGTTTCAGAAGGTCCCTGGGATCATAGGCAGGGCGTCCGGTCCCTGCAGGCTGGGCTTTTACGAACCCAAGTTTGTGCATATCGAGAGAATCAACAAAGCTGTCAATGACACGGACGGGACTGTCCAGCGGGACCATGTCCTCTATGTATTCCGGCAGGCACATCTGAGTGCGGCTTTCGCCTTGGATATATGTCATTTCCATCACCCCGTTTTCTTTTAGTATAGCATAAAACCATTCAAATTTCAACGATTATGTAGAAATTGACCCGCTTTGGGAAGTGAGATTTTAACGGGGACTTTTCGGACAGTCTGACCACAAAGTGTCCGAAAAGGGCAAAATGAGAACGCTGAAGTGTTGAAATTTCAGCGTTTTTTCATTTTGCGAAGGAATTAAAACAAAAAAAGAAGGCCATTCAGGCCTCGATTCCCTCCAGAATTGCCCTGGTACCGATCATATTGACCGCTCTTCTCAAGTTATACGCAAGGAAACTAAGCCCCAGCTCTGCAGTGGTCTTCCTGATTCCTTTACACAGCACATAATGTGCGCCATGATACCATTTCACCGTTCCGAAAGGATGCTCTGAAATACAGAGTCTCTCTTTTTGCTTGGGAATATCATCCTTAATTCTGATAAGAACCGTCTTTTCAGCCCGATTTTTTACGAAAAACGAATTATGAGGGATAAAATCAGGAGGGGGAACATTGACAGGGGGCTTTTCCCCATACATCCTCACCGCGACGCACATGGGGCAGATCACTGTTTTCTGATCAGAAGATCTTTGAAAGCAGCCCAACTGTCCTTCCGAATGAACTTCAACAGAGAGATTGGTGTTTTCATAGCAGGAAGGAAGCACTCCCGAATGGAGGCAGGCACTAATATCTTCCGGATCAGTTGAATTCCGCATTTTATCGGTGATGTCCTGTTTTTCATAATCCAGAGTAAGGAGCCGTTCTTCCTTGCATCCTTAAAGCCGACATAAGGGATAATGCCGTGGAGGATACAGGCTTCAATTTCTTCTTTGCTGTCATAGCCTTTATCCGCTACGACGCTGACAGTGGGAACTCCCATAGTCTGTTTCAGTTGCTCGGAGAACTGGTGAAGGATTCCCTGATTATTGATATG
>JAQUYZ010000160.1 GCA_028691625.1 Eubacteriales bacterium | reverse complement strand
GATTATTTTAGGCATTGCGGTTGCGGGAGCTATTGGAATATTAGCTATCATTGGTTATGCTTTTTTTGAATAATCAGGGAAACCCCATTTCTATTTATAAGGATAAAGGAAAGAGGTAAAAGTATGAGTTTTACAGAATACAGTCAGTGGATGGGCATCGCAGCAGTCGTTTTTTTTGTGGGTATCCTTGCTGTTTCACGAATCGTAAGGAATCTGGGAACGACGAAGGCAAAAGTGCAGAAGGGTGCCCTGATCATTGCGATCACCGTTTCTGCGATCCTTCTGATCTGGGGGGTTCTTTATGAGGTGTTAAGATAGAGCTAAAAAGAATATTTCCAACGTTCCGCAGGCGGAACTCCGACTCGCTCCGCTTGCGGCTGTCCGTTTTGCCATTGCAGCTAAAGCTGCGGCAAAAAGGCCCGAAAACCGCTTCAGAAAATATTCTTTTCTGTCGGGGAATCAACTGGTAAGTGCAATTAGTTTACACTGAATTGCAAATGCTTTCAAAGAGCTGGTTTCCGTGCGAAAAATGTTGAGAAACAGCCATATTTGAAACAATTTGCTATGTATTAACAGAGAAACATGGTACACCCCGCTGCGTGTATGGACATCAGCTCTTCAAAGCGTTGGAATTATCAGAAAATTGGGCGAAAAAATCTTCATTTTCTTGTCAACTTTTTTTTCAAAAACTCTTGCATTCTCTCACGATCTATAATATACTCTAAAAGCTTGCTAAAAAAGCGATGAAGCAGGAAGTTGCTGAGCTATCAGGTAATTTCTGCAGAGAATTGTCCGTTCCAGAAACGGGCGAAGGGATTCTCGTGCTTTTTGCTTTGTGTAAAAAAATATGAAACACACGGCACCGTGTACCAAGTGAGCAAAGGTCTGAAACGCGGTGAAAGCACAGGATAGGACCCCTCGTACAGGCATAGCGAAAACGTGCGAAAATCAAGGAGGAAAGAAAGAATGAGCGAACAACAAAAAATCAGAATCAAGCTGAAGGCTTATGACCACAAAACGTTGGATCAGTCTGCAGCGAAGATCGTTGAGACAGCCAAGAAGACCGGCGCCGATGTTTCCGGCCCGATTCCGCTTCCAACCGAAAAACAGATTATCACGATCTTGAGAGCCGTCCACAAGTACAAGGACAGCAGAGAGCAGTTCGAACAGAGAACACACAAGAGACTCATCGATATCTCAAACACAACACCAAAGACGGTTGATGCGCTGATGAAACTCGATTTACCGGCCGGCGTGGATATCGAAATCAAACTGTAATGAGGCAAGCCTCATTGAAACGCACAGAGGAAAGCGTTATAAAAGATAAGGGAACTCCCCTTAGTATGATTGCTCAAAATGAGTAATCCGCTGTAAGAATTCAGGAGGATGAATATGAAGACAATTTTAGGAAAAAAAATCGGAATGACTCAGATTTTTTCCGAAACTGGAGAGTCGATTCCGGTTACTGTAATTGAAGCAGGCCCCGCAGTCGTCACTCAGATTAAAACCGTTGAAACAGATGGATACAACGCAGTACAGATCGGTTACGGCGATGTGAAAGAGCAGAGAATGAACAAACCTGAAAAAGGCCATTTTGCAAAGTGGCAGGCTCCGCTCAAAAAGCACCTGACGGAAATCAGACTGGAAAACGGCGAAACGTATGAGCCGAACCAGATCATTACAGTAGCTGATTTTGAAGCTGGGAAGAAGCTTGATATCACAGGCGTTTCCAAGGGAAAAGGAACCCAGGGTAACATCAAGAGACACGGACACCACAGAGGCCCCATGACCCATGGCTCAAAGCACAAGAGACTGGCCGGCGCTCTGGCAGCAGGAACCTATCCTTCCAGAGTATTCAAGGGAAATGCAGGCCCGGGAAGAATGGGTCGTGAAACCATCACTGTGCAGAACGTGGTTCTTGTCAAAGTGATCGAAGACAGAAACCTGATGCTCGTCAAAGGTGCGGTACCAGGTGCAAAGGGCGGCTTACTCCGCATTCAATACGCAGTTAAAGGTCAGGACAAATAGATAATGACTTCAGAAAGGAGGAAGTAAAATGGCAAAAGTAACTATGCTGAATATGTCCGGAGCAGAAGCCGGCAGCATCGAATTAAAAGATGACATCTTCGGAATCGAAGTAAATCAGTTCGCTGTACATGAAGTAGTCAAAAATTACCTGGCAAACCAGAGACAAGGCACTCAGTCAGCGAAGCACAGAGGCGAAGTCAGAGGCGGCGGCAGAAAACCTTTCAGACAGAAGGGGACCGGACGTCACAGACAGGGAAGCTCAACAGACCCTTCTCAGGTTGGCGGTGGTGTGGTATTCGCACCGAAGCCAAGAGATTACAGATATACAGTATCTAAGAAATTAAAGAGACTCGCTATGAAGTCAGCTCTATCCTCAAAGGTGGAGGAAAAGGAAATTATCGTACTGGATTCATTAACCTTCGCAGCACCCAAGACGAAGGAAATGCTCAAGGTACTGGCAAACGTGAAGGCTGCCAGGAAGGCACTCATCATAATGGCTGACAAGGACGAAAACGTAATCAAGTCTGCAGCCAACATCCCAGGAGTAAAAACAGCTTTAGTAAGCACAATGAACGTATATGAGATCATTCATTATACAAGCTTCATTATTACTAAGGACGCAATCAACAAAATTGAGGAGGTGTATTCATAATGACAACCCCTTATGACGTAATTATAAAGCCGGTTATTTCCGAGAGAAGTATGGATGATGCGGCAAATAAGAAATATACTTTTAAGGTTGCGACCAGCGCGAATAAGACTCAGGTCAAGCACGCATTGGAAGAAATCTTCGGAGTAGAAGTAGAAAAAGTAAACATTATGAATGTTAGAGGAAAATTAAAAAGAATGGGAAAAAACGTCGGAAGAAGAGCGGCATCAAAGAAAGCCATCGTAACCCTTACAGCTAAAAGTAAGGAAATCGAATTCTTCCAAGGTCTGTAAGGAGGGACGAAAGATATGGGAATCAGAAAATATAATCCGACCACTCCTGGATTAAGAGGAATGACGGTTTCAACTTTTGAAGAAATTACGACAGATACCCCGGAAAAATCCCTTACAGTAACTCTTAAGAAAAACGCAGGCAGAAATGTTCGCGGAAAGATCACTGTAAGACATAGAGGCGGCGGTACAAGACAAAAGTATAGAATCATTGACTTCAAAAGAAATAAAGACGGTATTCCAGGAAAAGTCACAACAATTGAATACGATCCAAACAGAAGCGCAAATATTGCACTGATTGTATACGCAGACGGTGAAAAAAGATACATCATCGCACCGAACAAATTAATGATCGGAGATGTAGTTGTAACCGGAGCCGATGCGGATATCAAAATCGGAAACGCTCTTCCCTTGAAGAACATTCCGGTAGGTACCGTGGTCCATAACATTGAGATGAAGCCCGGCAAGGGCGGACAGATGGTTCGTTCCGCAGGAAACGGCGCTCAGCTTATGGCAAAAGAAGGAAACTACGCATCCGTCAGACTTCCTTCCGGAGAAGTGAGAAGAGTCAGAATCGAATGCAGAGCAACAATCGGCGAAGTCGGAAACATCGATCACGAAAACATCAAGATCGGTAAAGCAGGCAGAAAAAGACACATGGGCATCCGGCCTACCGTAAGAGGTTCCGTAATGAATCCAAATGACCATCCGCACGGTGGTGGTGAAGGCAAGACCGGAATCGGTAGAGTCAGCCCGGTTACTCCTTGGGGTAAGCCTGCGCTTGGATACAAGACAAGAAAGAAGAATAAACCATCAAATCAATATATCGTAAAAAAACGTAACGAAAAATAACTGAAGGGAGGATGTAAGTTAAAATGGGAAGATCACTTAAAAAAGGCCCTTTTGTAAATGCAAAGCTGCTGAAGAATATTGATGATTTGAACACAGCAAACGAAAAGAAAGTTCTGAAAACATGGTCAAGGCCATCAACTATATTCCCGCAGATGGTGGGACATACAATCGCGGTACACGATGGAAAAAAGCACGTCCCGGTGTATATCACTGAGGATATGGTAGGACACAGACTTGGAGAATTCGCTCCAACGAGAAACTACAGAGGTCATGCCGCAGACAAGTCTTCAAAAGTTAAGAAAAAATAAGAAAAGGAGGATCTTAATCAATGGAAGCAAAAGCAGTTGCAAAATATGTAAGGATGTCTCCTATCAAGCTGAAGCCTGTTGCTGACCTGGTAAGAGGTAAGAACTTAAGCGAGGCACTGACCATATTGAAATTCACACCCGGCAAAGGTGCTGAAATCGTAGAAAAGGTTGTTAAATCAGCGGCAGCAAACGCTGAGAACAATTTTGACATGAACGTTGACAAGCTATACGTTGCTGAAGTATATGCTCACCAGGGCCCGACCATGAAGAGATGGAGAGCCGGCGCACAGGGAAGAGCATCCGTTATTTTAAAGAGAAGCAGCCACGTTGGCGTAACTTTAAAGGAAAGATAAAAATATTCAGAACAGGAGGTTCGTTGAATGGGTCAGAAAGTAAGTCCACATGGTTTAAGAGTGGGCATTATAAAAGACTGGGATTCCAAATGGTATGCAGATAAGAAAGATTTCGCAGAGTATCTCATTGAAGATCATAAAATCAGAGAATATGTGAAGAAGAGACTTTATGCGGCTGGAGTTTCAAGGATATTAGTCGACAGAGCAGCAAACAATCAGGTTAAAATTACCGTTCTAACCGGTAAGCCGGGTATGGTGATCGGAAGATCCGGAAACGGAATCGATGAACTCAAGGCTGAGGTTGAAAAACTTACCGGTAAGAGTACGTTAATCAATATTGTTGAAATCAAAAGAATCGAGCTTGATGCACAGCTTACAGCTGAAAGCATTGCACAGGCATTGGAAAAGAGAATTTCATTCAGAAGGGCAATGAAGCAGGCCATCGGCAGAACGATGAAAGCCGGCGCAAAAGGAATCAAGGTTCTTGTATCCGGAAGACTGGGCGGTGCTGAAATTGCAAGAAGCGAAAAATACAGTGAAGGAAATGTTCCGCTCCACACGCTTAGAGCGAATATCGACTATGGATTTGCCGAAGCAGATACAACCTACGGCAAGCTTGGAATCAAGGTCTGGATCAATCATGGAGAAATCCTTGAAAAGGGACTGAAGAGCGCGATTCCGGAAGACAAACCGGAAAGAGGCGGCGACAGAAGAAGAAATGACAGACCGAGAAGAGACGGCGATAACAGACCGAGAAGAGACGGCGACAGACCGAGAAGAGAT
>JAQUYZ010000159.1 GCA_028691625.1 Eubacteriales bacterium | reverse complement strand
TCCAATGCAATATCGACAATAGATTTATCATCCACGATTAAATCATGTGCAGCGCAAGACAGCTTCCTTTTCCGAATATAACCAGTAATGGGTTCTCCTACAATGTCCATAAATATTCTACAAAAATGAGGGTAGGAATAATATGTTTCATTCAGAACATCTTCTACAGCAACCTTGTCTTTTAAGTTGTTCTCAATAAACGTAATACTGTTGTTAACCATTTGAATATAGTTATTCTTCATAAGCCCTACTCCTTTTAACATACTATATTTAATAGTATACATGTAAAAATATCATAGGTCTTTGCCGGATATATCACAAATGCTTATTCAAGAAAATAGTGCCACCCTTATTTTAACACAAAAATAAAAGAAGTCGACTATTCATTACTGAAATCGACTTCTTCTAGTAAATATTCTTGAAAGTAGTGACTTGCTTTGATACGATATGCACACCTCTCCGACTTTTCGTTAAAAGGTGTGGTAAATAATTAAAAGGTGAACACAGAACATTTCAACGCACTCTGACCACCGCAAACATCATATGAGGGAAGTCCGGCTCAATTACAGTAACACCTTGCTTAATAACAACAAAACCGTTTTGTTCCAACTCCTTATCAAAGGCATGAAAATTGACTAATCGACAAGAGGTACTTGCGATTTGAACGGCTTTTCCAGTCTGCTCATGGATACGATTCTGAATATCAAAAGCAGTACTAATATCGGTCTGAC
The DNA here is from genome assembly GCA_028691625.1 of Eubacteriales bacterium. GTDB lineage: Bacteria > Bacillota > Clostridia > Peptostreptococcales > Anaerovoracaceae > Anoxybacterium. The sequence continues at coordinate 4,547 of JAQUYZ010000159.1, read as the reverse complement.
GTTCAACGCTGCCGTCGCCCATTGTGCAAATAAGAGCAATTCCGTTGGAGTACAAATGTCTCCAAACAAAATTGTAAAATGCGTTTCTCTCTACATGTGGAACCAGCATATGCAAACCAGCCACAGCGTAAATGAAATCAAAACTGCCACTTAATCTTTCGGTAACACAATCAAGAATTTGGAAATGCTCTACATAATCAAGCATCTTCTTTCGACAAAAATTTATTGCTTCCGGTGACACATCGGTTGCCAACAGGTCAAAGCCCTGTTGGAGTAGCGGGTAGGCATCTCGGCCTTCTCCACATCCTATCTCCAGAACCTTGTGCTGACGCGAGATAGAAAATTTGTGAATGGTTTCAGTTACGATAGGGGATGGACCTTCATCGAACCATCACAAGTTTTGCTCATGAATCTGTCGATAACGATCATCGTAAGCTTCACAATACTTCCGATCTGACATACCATACTTCCTACAAGTAAATCAATATATCTGAGTATAAATAAACCGGACACCAATCGTGATACCCACTGTATCAAAATTGGTGTCCAGTTATGGCAAAGAACACGATTTTCATACGAACTTCACCCACCTGCGCCTTTCCCGTTTGTTCCGTTTGCTTTTTTCACCCACCAACCGAGTCAGGTGTAAGTTGAATCACTATATTGTAGAATAATTATCTCTAAATGCGTTATTGCTTGCAAGAAATAAAGCGCGTATAATAAAAACAGAAAGAGGCGCCGCTTTCAATAAAACATAAGGAGACCTTTATGATACTGAAAATCGGAGACCAAATTAAATATCTTCGTAAAGCGAAAGATATTACGCAGGAAGAATTTGCAAGCATTCTCGGCGTTTCTTATCAATCGGTATCGCGCTGGGAGAATGACACTTGTTATCCGGACATGGAGTTACTTCCGACCATAGCCGAATTTTTCGGAATCACTGTTGACAAATTGTTGGGGGTTGACAAATCTATTGAGAAGGCTCATGTTAATGAATACCTCAGACAATTTCAATCTGCGGTAAGTGTCGGAAATGTGAATGAATGTATTACAATAGCACGCAAGGGTGTGGCAGAGTATCCGAATAATTTTGTGTTACTCAACAAGCTGATGTATGCTTTATTTGTGTCAGGAGATGACGACGGAAACATTCCTGATTGGCAGGAAAATAAGAAAAAGTACGATGCCGAGATAACAACACTTGGCGAACGGATAATGAAATACTGCCCAGACCAGAACATCAGACTTGAAGCAACCTCACGCCTTGCCTTTAATCATTGCGCAATGGGGCGAAAAGAAATCGGAAGAGCTATTTATGAAACTTTGCCTTCGGCTGAATACAGCAGAGAAAACCAAATGTGGTGGAGCCTGTCCGATGATGAAAAGTTGCCATTTTTGAGAAACAAAGTTAAACAAGATTATGAGGCTCTGAGATCATCTATGTGGCTACTCTCAAATTCAGGTTGCCTTTCTGATGAGCAATCTATTGCTGTAATAAATAAAGTATTTGAGGTTGAAATAATCGCATACGATGGAACAATAATTCCAGATGGTTGGGGAGTTGCTAAATTGCAATTGGATATTGCAAAATCATACGCAAGACTAGGAAACAGATCTAAAGCTCTCGAACATCTGAATACCGGAGCAATTGCTGCAAAAGCTTTCGACCACCGACCAGAAACGCAGTCATATTCGAGCATATTGTTTGGAAACATCGAGCAAAAACGTTCCGACTTTGAAACATCAGATACAAGATCACTATGCGAAATTATGCGAGATAAATGGCTTGCATCTATTAATTTTGATTTTCTGCGCGACAGTAAAGAATTTCTAGAAATTATTAGAATGCTTTCATAAATCATTCCCGTTTGCCGAGTATCACCTGGGGTGAAAAATGAATATTCCCGTTTGCTGAGTATAAGAGCATTGATGCTCCGATATCCGGCAGACGGGATTTTTCTTTATACTCAACAAACGGCAGAAAACAAAAAAGCCCACAAAAAGCCTTACAACAAGACCTTTACGGGCAAGTGAGTAGTTTGGATTAAACGGAAAGAACGCAAGCATCGTATCAATGTTTGCGTTCTTATATGGTGGACACTAAGGGACTTGAACCCCTGACCCCCTGCACGTCAAGCAGGTGCTCTTCCAGCTGAGCTAAGTGTCCTCGCGAGTTCACAAGCGCATTTACTATTATACACGTTTTTTTACTTTTGTCAAGAACTTTTTTCGAAAAAATCACAGCCCGGAGGATTGCACCAGTCCCGTACTGTTTAGTTCATCGGGACATATACGTCCATATAATGAACGCCGTCAACGTCATATTCTTCTTCAAAGGCAAGTCTGTTTTCCCAGGAGGATGTTTTAGAAAAGTTAAAAAGCATATGATAGGCCTTTGGTATATTTTCAAAGGAATTGCTATGGGGGTCGGTTATAGTTAATGTCGCATAGGTATCCCGGGGGATATACGCCAGCTCCGCGCCGCCGCATTTGGGGATAAAATCCTCCGGAATGACGTACGCGGCGACATATCCGCGTAATCCGAATTTCACCCGCTGCTCCTCTGTGATAAACGGAAAATCCCAGCCGATCCGCTTCTTTTTATAAGTTTTGCAATCCAGCAGCCCGCTCTTTTCCGCCCAACGATCCATATAGGACAAAACGATATCTTCAGGAGAAGGACTGATGATAACGTACCTTGCCACTTTAAACTTGTCCAATGTCACTGTTCTGATTTCGCTGTAGATGTTATTTTCCATTTTTACGTACCTCCCGTTATAAAAACATCCGCTAATAAACAGAATTCCCGCAATGAATATCAAACGGCATAATGAGCAGTCTTTGAATTTCTTTTCCGTACGTATTAAAAAACCATTCAATCGCTTTTCCGTAGCTTTCCTTGTTATCAAATTCCCAGTATGAAAAATACTTGACGCATTTTACAATCTTTGTCAGCTCTCGCGGAGGATTTCCCGCTTCAACGCCATCTATCGTGAAAAAACGCTTGACATATTTGATATCGATACAACCGGGTTGCCGCTTCTGCGCCTCTGCAACTTTCATTATGAGGGTTTCAAAATCCGCCAATTTATCAGGTTTCACCTGGAATAATTTTACCTCAGAAAAACTGTCCCTCATTTTTAACACCTCTTTAGTCGCTATCAGCGAGGTTACCGTCGTATGGCTTCAATAATCCATTCCCTGCTTTTAGGAGTCCAAGGTTCTCTGCTTCTATTACTGAATTCACCTTTAACAATAAATCCGGCATGATCCAGTGCGGCAATAATTTTTTCCCGCTCATAATATTGCAAAATGATAGAGTAGTGAAAGGATTCCATCCCCTTATCATCTTCAATATATACAACCTGTTCTATAAAATGTCTTTTTGTTGCGGCATCGTATTTCCCCCTGCCGTCTTTCCATACCTTTTTATCGGTATAATTGGGCACTCTCGGATGAAAAGTCCGTGTTGGGTATTCATAGGATTCTTGTGATGGGAGTATCAACTCCAAAGCAAGGCAAGCGCCTTTTTTCATATGTGAGGCAACGGATACAAACGCTTTTTTAATCGATTCCATATCGGGCAATAAATGCAAATCCTGCGTCGCAATAAAAGCAAAGTCAAAATCCTTTTCATCAAAATCAAAATCACAAATATCAGCGACTATTAATGACAGGTTTTTGACCGAACCGAATCTTTTTTGACCTTCATATATCATTTCTTCTGTAATATCGAAGGCTGTAACATCAAACCCCTTTTGTGCAATATATGCGCCGGATTGCCCAAGCGCACACATTGGTATTAACACCTTCTTTCCGAATTGTGCTGCGTAGTTACACCAATAATCAAACTCCGGTGTATTGTCATACCCATCCCAGTCCCACACAACAGCATGTTTTTTATAATCTTCAATCATTTCGTCATCTCATAATAATGCATATATGTCATCCTACTAAAAAAACCCGCCATCAACCGAATTTATCAATCAATGGCGGATTTTCTGGCGCGCCTGGAGGGATTCGAACCCCCGGCCCTCGGATCCGGAATCCGGTACTCTATCCACTGAGCTACAGGCGCATATTCAAAGCTTACTTAGTATACCACTATTTTACCAAAAAGTAAAGGGCTTTAAAAGCAAATTTTTCGATTTTCGCTTTCCCGGTTGACAATCCTAAAAACCACGGTATAATAATAAGATACGATCTTTATAATGGCTGAATGTTCGTTTCACACAAAACGGAAGCGCAGCAAATCACATGGAGGATACCTATGTTTTCCAAGTACAGTGTCCGCAAGCCATTTACCGTGCTGGTAGCGGTGATTCTTGTCGTCGTCCTCGGCGTTGTATCGTATATGAACATGACGCCCGACCTTCTGCCGAAGATCAATCTTCCGTATGTCGTCGTGATGACGACTTACGTCGGCGCCACGCCGGAAACCGTCGAATCGGAGGTCACGCGGCCCATCGAACAATCCCTGTCCACGCTCGACGACGTCGATACGATCACGTCGACGTCCGGCGCAAGCTATTCCGTCGTGTTCT
>JAQUYZ010000158.1 GCA_028691625.1 Eubacteriales bacterium | reverse complement strand
GTGAGCCTTCGGTCATTCTGGACAAACCGTAGAGCTTCTCATTGATCATATCCCAAAAGCAAAACGGCAGGTGGTCTCTGTGTCCTCTGTGGATTACTACACATTCATAACAGTTGCCGTGATGAATGCAAGCTTCCTTGCATGGGCAGTGATCGATACCGCTTTCCTTGATCTGTCTTAAAAACTCCAGCTTCATTTGCTGCGCTTCCTGCAGCCGTCCCTGTGAATCCAGCTCCTGCTGCTTCTTTGCCAATTCATTGTGATCGATTTTCATCCAGTCCCTCCTGTAAATACAAATTTAAAGCATCGTATCACAGCACGCTCTTTTTTTCAAGAAAGCCGCTGCATTTAAAAGCAATCTGCAAAATCCAATTTTTTGCATTCCTATTTTTACATTGCATAGTTTTGTTCAGCGGATCAAAAAATAACAGTAGAATTTATAGCATGCAGCAGATGGAAAGGAGAGTTTATTATGACATGGAATAACAAGCCAAAGCCCGATGACCGAAGCGACAATGCAGAAAAGATAGAATTCAATATCGGAAAGACCATTCAGAATATGGAACTTGCTGAGGAAATGATCCATAAAACCGATGACGAAAGAATGAAACGGGTGCTCCAGGAAAAGAACAAACGGAGAGAGGATGCGCTGGGAGGCATGCGGGAAGAGATCAAGGATGAGGCAAAGTATCAGAAGAATAAATAGCGAAAGGGTCTGTCGCACCAGTGATGATTAATCGCCCGTGCGACAGACCGACTCAAACTGAGAAAGCGTCTCTTTCGCGCAATCCAGGACCCACAGGACAGGGATTCTGTGCTTCTGCAGTTCGATCAGGTTTATCAGTTCCTGCAAACACAAGCTGCTGCACTCAAATAAAATCTTATTCTTTTTCTCAACTTAATTTCCACATTGGCAAACAATTTTCCTACTCCCCCGGACGGTCCAGAATCGGATGGTGATATCTGCCTTTACGGACTGTGCCCTTTCCGTATTGTATCGCACGAACAGGACAGCGATGGATGCAGCCCAGACATTGGGTGCAAGTCTTTCCCCAGGACGGCTTATCGGTCACCTTGATGGTATGTACCGGGCAAACCTCTTCACAGATCCCGCACCCCGTACAATTGTCGTCTGCATAGAAATGTCTTGTGTTCATGGCAAACTGATTGAATAACGGGTTGACCACATTCGTTTTCAGCCCGGGGTATTTGCCCGGAACGGTCAACATCTTATTCTGTCTCTGATCGATCACTTTATTGATTTCCGCCAGCAGCTTTTCTGCAGTCTTTAATTTTTCTTTTTCCTGTTTCTCAGAATCTACATCATAGCCCATGATGTAATTGTTCGGCATAACCAGTGTGAATACACTGTTCAAGGTGAGATTATTTTTCGCAAGCGCCTTATTCAAAACCTTGGCGGCATGCCCTTCTTCATCGCCGCAGGTGCACAGGGCAAAAACATATGGATTCCCTTTGACCTCCAGTCTGCTAATAAAATCCAATACGATTTTGGGCGGGGCCCAGGCATAGATCGGAAATGCAAAGCCCAGCATTTCATTCTCACCCAACTCGTAACGGCAGAGCCCATGCTGACGTTCCATTTCCTTTGCGATAGAAAGGATCCGATCCCCTCCTTGTGCCCTCGCAATAAAGTCAGCTGCATAAAGGGAATTTCCTGTTCCGGTAAAATAGAAAATCATAGATAAACATCTCCTTTTCAATACTTTTAAGATTATTGCACGTCCGGATATAGTTTAACGTTCGCCGAATGTCAATTGCTCCGTGATGAAAGACGGAGCCGTCCGGTCTGTTATCATTTCCGTTCCTTTCGGAAATCCGGTAAGCAGCGGCGAGAGCGGATCATGCTCCCGGATTCTGCGGCTCAGAATCTTTTCCCCGGTGACTGCATAGCAATATGTACAGCCGTTCCTGCAGGTATCATAGGCTCCTACATCGACACTCTCGATGCAGCCGCAGGCAGGGCGCTGTCCCTTGTCTTTTTTCGCATTGATCCGGCTCCGGGTCAGCTTCTCCACCTTATGGGGATCGATGCAGCTGGCATGCTCGATGCCAACGCAGCTCAGATTGATTTCTTCTGCACAGGAAAAAACCGACAACCGGTATTCTCCTGCAATACGGGAAATCATTCCTGCAATTTCAAGCATTTCACCCCTGTCCGGCACACCGGAACGATTCCTTGTATGCGCATATTCGTCAACAAAACTGATTATGCATTTTTCCGTATAGCCATGAAGCTGACTGCACAACCATGCGTATTGTTCCGCAATCCACCGAATCGAATACTTCTCGTTTGTCAGGATGGGATCAAATCTACAGTCGACTTTCTCCGGGCCGATTTGATCGCTCAACCGTTTGAATGTATCGAGAACGGCCTGTTTTTCCGGAAGGTTGCGTTCGACTTCCCTGCCATAGGCCGTAATGGTAAATTCAAAATAATAAGGATAGCCCATCGCATCGATCAGCGGCAAGCGGCTCAGCATGGGAGCCGGATTTTTTGTCCAGAAAACGATGCAGTCCACATTTTCGGGTGACAGCGACACCTTCCCCAGACGATTTGCATTCCGCGGATTCGGGATCAGCACGTAGCCTTCCTTCAGCCGGTTTAAAAACCATTCCGAATAACAGCATGGTATGTCTGTACGCCTGCTGGCACTGATTATCATCTTTTTTTCTCCCGGAGAAATCCTTCCATTCGAAAAGGCTGCCGTAGCCATAGCTCCGGCAGCCTCATTTCATGATTCAATTAACTTTCGTTGTGATTATTTTTTGTCCGTCTTAAGAACTGCATTCAGCATTACGCTTGCGCCTTCTGTGCAGGATTCAACAGAAGTGAATTCCGGTTCACAGTGGCTGTGTCCGTCCTTGGAAGGAACGAAGATCATGGTAGTAGGCATCATATAAGATGCGAACTGAGCATCATGCCCCGCGCCGCTGTTGATGTACTGATTGGAAGCACCGAGTTCATCTGCACTTTCCTTTACGTACCCAACCAGTTCCTTGTCAAAGTATACAGTGTCTCGCTGCCAAGCCATTTCTACTTCGCACTTGCATCTTGCCCATTCCTTCTTCTCAAGGCTCTTTACGATATCAAGAACCTTTGCTCTTACTTCAGGATCTTCATGTCTTACGTCGATAGAGAAGTCGATCATATCAGGAATGACCGTGTGAACACATGGGTGACATACGATCTCGCCGGTTGTGTATACTAATTCAGGTCTTCCAAGCTTATCAATTTCTTCGTGCAGATAGCAAAGTGCCTGCGCAGCTGCAAACAATGCATCCTGTCTCTTATGCATCGGAGTGGTTCCCGCATGGTCAGACTGGCCGAAGAATCTAATTCTGTAGTTGAACATACCAAGTACGCAAGTGACAACACCAACGTCTTTTTTGGCATCCTCAAGAATCGGACCCTGCTCGATATGGAGTTCGAACATTGCCATATAGTCATTCGGATTCAATCTGTTCTTCTCATCTCCCTTGTAAGGGCTCTTGTCCAATGCTTCGCCAAAGGTGCTGACTTTATCTAAAACGCTTACTGAAGCTAACATATTCTCTTTGAGGAATTTCTTTCCGATTTCTTTCGGTAAATAATCATAGCAGATAACGCCGGAGGACATCATTGCAGGCGGATAAAGGGAACCTTCCTCGTTAGTCCAGATCATGGCTGTGAGAGGATGTCTGTGCGGAATATTTTCTGCAACTACCGTTTCCAGAACTTCCATCGCGGTAATCACGCCCAGTATGCCGTCATAATTTCCTCCATTCCTAACAGAGTCCACATGGGAAGCCATTACGATTTTCTTCAGTCCCGGCTCGGATCCCGGAATCGTGGCATACACATTAGCCATATCGTCTGTCTCGATCACTGCACCGATTGCTTCCATTCTCTTTTTGAAATAGTCTCTTGCCATATGGGCCTCAGGGGAAAGGGAGTATCTGGTGATTCCACCATGACCTGCATCACCGAATTTACTGAATGTGGTGATTTTGTCATTCATTCTGTCTTTGTCACAAGTAAACATAATACTTACACTCCTTTTATAAATATATTTTGATTTAATTAATAAAAAATCAACAAACTTAAAGTTATTTTTCCTGTGCTTCTTATATTATAACACTGATTTTGACATAATGTTACTAGTTTCGTAAGACAATAAAAAAAAGAGAGTTTTAATTGTCTTTTGCATTTCATATATAAAAGCATACTGCTTTTTGTACATTGATGTCAAGCAGTGTTTTCCCGATTTCGCCGTCATAATATTCTGAAAATCTTTATTCCGTCTTAAGTTCCAGCCTCACCATCCCGACAAATTCATCCCATCTGCCCGTGCTCAGCAATAGATCAGGGCAGTGCTTCCCGGAAAAATCTTCATGCTTTTTAACGCTGTCGATCTCCAGGTCGTAGGCAGTAAGCAGCATTGCTGTGAGCTTTGCCGTGTTGATCAAGGTCTGCTCAAAATCATTCTCCGGATTGATGCACATCTCAATTCCGATGCCTCTCACATTCCCTCCGTCTTTGTCCAGTCCGTCACCGGCGTGAAAGGCAATCTCATTGTCGGGAATATGATAGTAGATCTCATTGGCATCCACCGTATAATGCCAGGATTTCTGCTGGTTCTCCGCCTCTTCATGGAGGTAGTTGTTGTGAGATGCCGCATCGGCATTTCTTCCTGGATTTCCGGTCTCATGAATGACGATATATTGGATCCGTCTTTTCTGTCCGGGCCGTTCCTTGGTTTCCACGGGAATAAAATCGGTTATGACGGGGATGCCTTCAACCTCGCTCACTGCCTCCCGAAGCTCCGTGGGCTGATTTATAATATAGAAATAGACATTCATACTGATTGCTGCTGCCAATGTCGCAATCACAAGCAGAAAAATTGCCATTCGTCCTTTTCTGATTCGGATTTTTCTACTCATTCCCTTATGATTCCCCTTTCTGCCTCTATTCTTTCCCCCATTCGAAGAGATTATTTCTCATGCTCTTCCCATTGGTTGAGCAACTCCTTCATCCATTGATGCACGTCCATGGAATACGCATTTTCCAGATTGGTTCTGGTCAAAACCTCATCGATTGTGCCTGAAGCCAAAAGCTTTCCGCCTTCCATCAGCAGAGCGTCTGTTCCGTATGCCTTTGCAAGACTCAAATCATGAACGACGGAAATCACTGCCCTTCCTGTGTGGTCGATCCACTCCTTTACCAATCCAAAAATTTGTTTTTGATAGATCAGGTCCAGATGATTCGTAGGTTCATCCAGAATCAGAAGCTGCGGATCCTGCGCCAGAAGCTGCGCCAGAAAAGTTCTT
>JAQUYZ010000157.1 GCA_028691625.1 Eubacteriales bacterium | reverse complement strand
GGATCGGCGGCGGCTCCATCTGCATCACAAGAGAACAGAAGGGCATCGGACGCGGTCAGGCGACTGCGGTCATCGAGGTGGCCGAAGCAAGAAATGATTATTATGAAAAAACAGGCATATACATTCCGATCTGCTCCGACGGCGGAATCGTGTATGATTATCATATGACACTGGCGCTTGCGATGGGTGCCGACTTCATCATGCTTGGAAGATACTTCGCCCGGTTTGACGAGAGCCCGACCAACAAGCTGAACATCAACGGAAACTACGTAAAGGAGTATTGGGGGGAAGGATCCAACAGAGCGAGAAACTGGCAGCGTTACGACCTTGGCGGCGACGGTAAGCTTTCCTTTGAAGAAGGTGTGGATTCTTATGTGCCCTATGCAGGCTCCTTAAAGGACAATGTGACACTTTCCCTGAACAAAGTGAAGTCAACTATGTGCAACTGCGGCGTGCTCAGCATCGAGGAGCTGCAGAAATACACGAAGCTCACCCTGGTTTCCGCTACCAGCATCGTGGAAGGCGGAGCCCACGACGTTATTCTGAAGGAAACCTCCTCAAATCAGCTTCGGTAAAAGGTAACCGGTAATCCGGGAAAGATTATATTTCTCACAGTGCGTTTATTTTGAAAGGGTATCACAATGGAATTTAAAGGTATTTTAGTAGTTGATTTCGGCGGTCAGTACAATCAGTTGATTGCGCGAAGGGTCAGAGAGGCCGGTGTTTATTGCGAAATTGTTTCTTATTTAAAATGTCTGGAGCGCGTGGAGGCAAGCAGGCCCATGGGCATCATCTTCACCGGCGGACCCGCAAGTGTTTATGAAGAGGGCGCGCCGACTCTGCCGAAGGAGCTTTTCGGGATGGGGATTCCAATCCTGGGAATCTGCTATGGAGCGCAGCTCATGGCTCATGCCCTCGGCGGCGATGTAGTGAGCCCGGACTATAAAGAATACGGAAGGGTCCGGCTGTTTCAGGGAAGCAGTGAGGGGATCGATTACAACAGCCTGCTTTACCGTGGTATTTCGCCGGACAGTATCTGCTGGATGAGTCATACAGATTATATCAAGCAAGTCCCGGAGGGCTTTGCGGTATCCGCATATACGGAAAATTGTCCGACGGCATCCATGGAACATGTCGGGAAAAAGCTGTACGCGGTTCAATTTCATCCGGAGGTGCATCATACCCCCTTTGGTCAGGATCTGCTGAAAAACTTCCTGTATCAGGTATGCGGCTGTGAACCGACCTGGACCATGGCCAATTTTGCCAGAACCAAGATCGAAGAGATCAAGCGAATCGTCGGGGATAAAAAGGTGCTCTGCGCCCTTTCCGGCGGAGTAGATTCCTCCGTTGCAGCCGTTCTGGTGCACAAGGCCATCGGCGACAATCTGACCTGTATTTTTGTGGACCACGGACTGCTTCGCAAGAATGAAGGCGATCAGGTCATGGAGGTTTACGGGAAACAGTTCAGTATGAAAATAAAGAGGGTCAATGCACAGGAGCAGTTCCTCGGAAAGCTGGCCGGCGTATCCGACCCGGAAACCAAAAGAAAGATCATCGGAACGGAGTTTATCCGTGTGTTCGAACAGGAATCCAAGAAGCTCTATGAAGAGGAGGGCGGCATCGATTTTCTCCTGCAGGGTACCATCTATCCCGACGTGGTAGAAAGCGGGACAGGAGATGCTGCAGTCATCAAGAGCCATCACAACGTAGGCGGCCTTCCCGAGGATATGAAGCTGGAGCTGCTGGAACCTCTGCGGCTGCTCTTCAAGGACGAGGTAAGAAAGGTCGGCGAAGAGATCGGAATCGCATCCGAGCTGGTCTGGCGTCAGCCGTTCCCCGGCCCCGGACTCGCCATCAGATGTCTTGGTGATATTACCGAAGAAAAACTCCATATCATCCGCGAATCCGATTGGATCCTCAGGGAAGAAGTGCGCCTTGCAGGATTGGAACGCGAGATCTGGCAATACTTTACCGTTCTGCCGAATATCCGCAGTGTAGGTGTTATGGGCGACTTCAGAACCTACGATTATACCGTAGGCATCAGAGCCGTAACCAGCGTGGACGGCATGACCTCAGACTGGGCGAGGATCCCCTATGACGTGCTGGAGAAGATCAGCAACCGGATCGTGAATGAGGTGAAGGGCGTAAATCGTATCGTCTACGATATTACTTCCAAGCCACCTTCAACCATCGAGTGGGAGTAAGTAACGAAGTTTGTTTTTTCTGCAAGGAATCCAGAGGTTTGCAGGTGATAAGCTGTTTTCCATAATCCTGCCTCCTCGTTATTTCTTGTTTTTCATACTTTCCATCGGGTTAAGATTCAGAATCAGGCGCTCGATTATCGTGTTAAGCCTTTTTTGCCTGCCGTCCTCAGTCTTCGTGAAGATATACGATGCCGTGTACGCGGTTCGTGAAGAACGCGGCATTTTCTCGAAATTCGCCCAAGCGGTCTCATGGGATTTAAGCAAAGCCTCGAAATTCTGTACCTGCTCTTCGGTCATTGGTTTCCCTTTCGTGGCATCCCAGATCCCATTCTGCTTCGCAATCTCAATTTTGGCTCTGCCGAGGTCAGTCATTAGTCCCTGCGATTCGAGTTTTTGGGTAAGAGATTTATTTTTTTCTGACCAATTGCTGGTTTTGCCGCGTTGCTTGAAGTATTTGATGTAAGTATCCTCATCCACGCTTTGCATTTGTCCGTCTATCCAGCCGAAGCAGAGCGCCTCTTCCAAAGCGTCATTAGCGCTTAGGGTGACAACTGCTTTTGATTTACCAAACACAAGCCATACGCCGCTGCTTGTTTGAGCATTTTGCGATAACCATGCGCGAAAATCCTCGCGGGATTTGAAAAGTAATTGGGGCGTGTCTGCTTTCATTGTTACAACAACTCCTCACTTGCTTGATCTGAGAGATCAAAACCCGCCGTTTATTTCAGAAACCAAAATCGCATCTCCTTATATAAGATAATACTATATTGTACTATTTGCATCAATCCCTTCGACAAACGATTTTTGAGTATCGGGAGCTGATGCTACAGTTCCTATTTTATTGCCTAACATTTGTCTGTATGTTATACTTCTGAGGACAAGATACTATTAGGAGAAGAAACACCCGGGAGGATAACAAATGAAGAAAGAATTGCTGTTAGTTTTAGATTTTGGGGCTCACAATAACCAGCAGGTTGCGAAAATTGCAAGAGCATCCAATGTTTACTGTGAAGTGAAACCATATAACACCTGTACGGAGACAATAAGAGAGATGAATCCAAAGGCGCTGATTTTTATCGGAGACGAGGAATCCACAGAGACGGATGCGGATAAAAAAGCGGCAGGCTTGAAGAAGATGGGGATTCCGGTGCTGGAATTCGGAAACAAAAAAGATCCGGATCAGGTGAAATCATTTATTTTTGACCGTTGCTGTTTTTCAGGAAATTGGACAACCCAATCTTTTATCGACGACATGGTGGAACAGATCAGGACACAGGTCGGCGATAAAAAGGTGCTGTGTGCTCTGAGCGGCGGCGTGGATAGTTCCGTTTCGGCCGCATTGGTTCATAGGGCAGTGGGAGACCAGCTGACCTGTGTATTTGTAAACCATGGCCTGATGAGAAAAGGCGAACCGGAACAGGTTGCTGAAATCTTTGGGAAACAATTTAATATGAAGCTTATTTCTGTGGATGCGGTTGACCGGTTTTTAGACAAGCTGGCCGGCGTGGATGATCCTGAAAAGAAGAGGAAGATCATCGGAGAAGAATTCATCCGCGTGTTTGAGGAGGAATCAAGACGATTGGGAAAGATGGATTATTTGGTGCAGGGAACCATATATCCGGACATTATCGAAAGTGTTTCGAATAAAGGAATTGTCAAATCCCATCACAACGTCGGGGGCTTGCCGGAGGACATCGATTTTGAACTTCTTGAACCACTGAAATGGCTGTTCAAGGACGAGGTCAGGCAGGTCGGCGAAGCTCTGGGCATTCCCCATGAACAGGTTTGGAGACAGCCGTTCCCGGGACCCGGTCTCGGAGTCAGAGTGGTAGGTGCAATTACCAGAGAAAAGCTGGAGTATGTCCGGGAATCAGATGCGATATTAAGAGAAGAAATCAGAAATGCCGGTCTCGAAAAAAGTATCTGGCAGTATTTCACCGTTTGCCCCGGCTGCAAAAGCGTAGGGGTCAAGGATGGGAAAAGAACCTATGAACAGGCCATTGCGTTAAGAGCAATCCTGAGCAGCGATGCAATGACTGCTGATGTGGCGGAACTGCCATATCCACTGCTGACGAAAATCGCCACAAGAATCGTGGCGGAAGTGGACGGAGTGAACCGGGTGATGTATGATGTTACACCGAAACCGCCGTCAACCATCGAGTGGGAATAAAGGCTTTTGCCTAGCGAAAAAATCCATCGCCTTGTGTGAAGCGGGGCAGCCCGGGAATGGTATCGAAACCTCCAAAACCGTTGTTTTCAACACATTTGGAGGTTTGATTCATTCTTTGGGAGCAGAGGTTGAGATTTACTTGCGCTGTTCTCCGGCAAGCTGCTCCTCCGCCATTTCAACCAGTTTTTTGGTCATGGTACCGCCGATGTAGCCGCCCACATAGCCGTTCTGCCGTGAGGTCAGGCTGCCCTTGTTCAGATGATTGTATTGGGAGATATCGACTCCGGTCTCCTCAGCGAATTCCGTTTTTAATTGCATCAGATTCTTTTTGTTTTTATTACTCATATCATATCACCGCCTTTATCTTAATATAACCAAAGCGGTAGGTTCAATGACAGGCAGAATCTGTATCCGCGTTTTCTTGTATTGTACCAAAAAAATACTACTGGCGACATCAGTAGCAGATTTTCAGAAAACTTCAGTTTTCAGGGCAACGAGAACTGCCCGGGATTAAATCAATATCAGACATTCATTGATTACTTCCTCAGACAGTTCAAATCCTCTCTCCTGATCTTCCAATCGTATCACTCCCTTCCGCGCATTGACAGCTGTCAGCTGACATTTCCCCAAATATCCGCTTTGTTTCAGCGACAACCAATCATTAGTATATGCTGATTTTACAGGATGTATTCTGAAAAAATTGTTGAAATATAAATTGTTGAAAAAAATCTTTAACAACTTTGTTTATTAATTGCATTCCATTCAAAAGTCAATCGATTCGATAGCTTATTTTGACGAAAAATGTTGAAATACAGAAAGGAAAGAGTATAATAAACTATAACAAGAATTATAATTTCTTTGAAAATACCCTTCCGGAAGGTCCATTTCATCCCAAATCCAACCAGTGACTATTTTAGCTGAATAGGAGGCAATCGTCTTTAAAAGGAAAATACGAGGTCGATATGAAGA
>JAQUYZ010000156.1 GCA_028691625.1 Eubacteriales bacterium | reverse complement strand
AAGAAACGTTTACGATCCGGCCGTATTCCGCCGATATCATATACGGAAGCACCTTCCTTGTCACATTGAAGCAAAGCGTTAGATTTCTGCTGATAGAAAGATCCCAATCATCATAGGACAGCTGCGAAAACTCTGTGAAATCCTCAGCCTCACCAACCTGGGTCATGCCGGCATTGTTGATGAGAACATCGATGTGACCAAAGTCGGAAATGATTTCATCGATGACCTTCTCCACCTGGGCCCGGTCCATCAAGTCGGCGACATATCCCCTTGCCTCCGCTCCAAGCGTCCTCAGTTCATCAACCCGCCTTTGAATGCGATCTGTTGTAGAGATCAGAGCAATTCTTCCTTCCAGCCGGCCTAATATTTTTGCAGTTGAGAAGCCGATCCCGTTTTCGCTTCCTGCGCCCGTAACAAGGCAGACTTGATTTTTAAACTGTATAAATTGGTCCATGAAATCCTCCTGAGCGGCAGGGCCGCTTCTGTCTGGCTAAGACGTTAAGTCGATAAAATTATTATAGCATAAATCTTAAGGAAATAAAAACCGGAACATCTGTTTACATTTTTCGATAAATGTGATAATATGTTCGTACTAATAGATTAAATGATCGCTTGAAAAGAAAAAGTGTTCGTTATTTCTGCATACAGCAATCATCTGATATAAGATTTAAGGAGGAACTTTCTGATGGAGCCACTCAAGGATCGTGAACGAAAAATACTCACATATATGAAAGAAGAAATCAAGAAAAAAGGATATCCCCCTACGGTTAGGGAAATGTGTACTGCCTTGGGCATCAAATCCACATCAACCACCCATAAGGATCTCGAAAACCTTGAGAGGAAGGGTTATATCAAGAAGGATCCGGCGAAACCACGCGCATTGATGATTATTGATCCGGAAACGGGGAAAAGCTTTGGTGAATCGGAACCTGCCGCGCCTGTCCGGGATCACGCGGAGCGAGCAGATGTGGTAGATATTCCTGTCATCGGCAGAATTGCAGCCGGCACGCCGATTCTGGCAGAACAGAATATTGATGACACAATCCCTGTGCCAGCGCGCTTTTTATCGAAGGGAAACAGCTTTATGCTTACGGTAAAAGGGGAGAGCATGGTGGAGGCTGGAATTATGGACGGCGATTATATCCTGGTGCACCAGCAGAGTACGGCAAACAACGGGGACATCGTCGTCGCTATGGTTGACGGCTTTGAAAGCGAAGCGACCGTCAAAACCTTTTATAAAGAGAAAGGACACGTCCGCCTCCAGCCCGAAAATCAGTTAATGAGCCCGATCATCGTAAGCGACGTCAAGATTCTTGGCCTGGTGAAGGGTGTCTTCCGTTATCTGTAAACCGAAAATGCTTATTAAATCCATAGAAATAAGAAAAGGCAGATTTTTTATCTGCCTTTTCCTTTCATCTGAAAGAAAATTTTAATTGTACTATTTGATCATGTTGTCAACGGAATCCAGAACCTTATCCAGAATAGCCAATGCTTCTCTTAATTCAGTCTCCGTAATGATGAGTGGAGGACAAATCAGAACCATGTTCTCGTGGGAATACGTTGAGAATCCTTCAACCTTAAGCATACCAACGATCTTAGCCATTAAACCTTCGGTGTCCTTATTGAAAGGAACGATCGGCTCACGGGTTTCCTTGTTCTTAACCAACTCTACGCAGCTGAACAATCCGATATGTCTGACTTGACCAACACTTGCATGCTTCTTTTCCATTTCATCAAGGGTATCAGCAAGAATCTTGCCCTGCTTTTTGACGTTCTCAGCAACCTTTTCTTCCTTGTATGCGTCAAGAGTTGCAATTGTGGTTGCACAGCCCATTGGATGAGCACTGTAGGTAAGGCCGTTGAACATCTTCTTTTCGTCGAAGATCTTGTGGATTTTTTCCGTTACGATAACGCCGCCAAGAGGAACGTAACCGCAGGTTGCACCCTTTGCGAAGGTTACGAGGTCAGGCTTAACTCCGAACTGATGGAATGCAAATGCAGTACCTGTTCTGTAGAAGCCGGCCATAACTTCGTCAAATACCAATACGATATTGTACTTGTCGCATAGAGCTCTGACTCCTTCATAATATCCTGCAGGCGGAATTAAAATTCCGTTGGATCCAACGATTGTTTCAAAGAAAATAGCAGCGATCTGATCTGGTCCTTCATACAGGAACTGGTTTTCCAGCATTTCAAGATAGAATGCGGTGACATCAGCCTCTGATTTGAAGTTGCGAGCTCTAGGTGCTCTATAAGCATAAGGTCCATCAAATTTGATGAATCCAGGTACGCCCGGTTCCGCAATAAATCTTCTTGGTTCGCCAGTCAGAGCACTGGCTCCGAAGGAAGCACCGTGGTAGCTTCTGTAAGCGGAGAAGATCTTCCATTTACCAGTGTAAGCTTTTGCAAATTTGATCGCATTTTCATTTGCTTCTGCACCTGCGTTTGTGAAGAAAATCTTTGCGCCTTCCAGACCGGACAGCTCAACAAGTTTCTGTGAAGCTTCGGAACGAACGTCTACAGAATAGCCAGGTCCCATGAATGCCATTTTTTCAGCCTGATCCTTGATTGCCTGGACCAGTTTCTTGTGTCCGTGACCTAAGTTGGAATTTACGAGCTGTGCTGACATATCATAATATTTCTTGCCGTCCTCGTCCCAGAAGAAGATTCCTTCCGCTTTGGAAACAACCATAGGGCTGATCTTTTTCTGTGCACTCCAGGAGTAAAGATTGTATTTCATACCTTGTTCTTTTACATTTGACATTTTAATATCTCCTTTTAACGAATATTACGGGGACTGCGGCTTCACAGCCCCGCATGAGGGATTATTATTTTCTTATTGATAAGCGGCTAAGCTAGCTGGCCGCAAAAGAGACGGTATTATTTGAATGCGTTTCTGATTTCTTCGTCGAACAGAACTTCGTCCTTTGGCTGATAGGAAGGAATCGGTCTTGAAACGTAAGTGAAGTTTAAAAGATCCTTCCATGTAGCATTGTGGGAAATGCTGTTGTGTCCCCAGGTACCGCAGCCTAATGTCATAGACATCGGGAATCCGGAGGTCCAGGAACCGCTGTTTGTCAGCGACTGTGGAGCATTTACGCAAACCTTGCATACCGGAGCGATATCGCTGAGTTTTGCTATTCTTTCATCGACTGTAGTGTGGATACCGCAGCTGTGGCCCTTGCCTTGATACTCTAAGATATTGAGCATCTGCTGGATTGCATCGTCAAAATTCTTTGCTTTTCTGACAGCAGCAACAGGAGAAAGCTTTTCGCCTGCGAATGGGAATTCGTCGCTGAAACCGCCGTTTTCTTCAACCATGATCATTTTAGTGCCATCAGCAACCTTAATTCCGGCAAGATCAGCGATCTTTGCTGCAGGCTGCGCAACAATGTGCCTGTTCAGTACATGGTTTGCAGGGCTCTCCGGCCAGATCGTCTTCAGAAGCTTCGCCTTATCCTCGGAACCGTCCTTTAACAGGGCAGCGCCCACCTTAGCCATTGCTTCAACAAACTTGTCATAGCATTCCTCAAAAACGATAATGCTGTTTTCTGTTGAGCAGGAAGTGGCGTTGTCAAATGTCTTTGATTTGATAATCAGAGAAGCTACATCGTCCATATTGGTCGTTCCGTCTATGATGGTACAAACATTACCGGTTCCTACGCCGATTGCAGGGTTTCCGGAGGAGTAAGCCTGTCTAACCATTGGTGTGCCGCCGGTTGCCAGGATGAAATCAACCTGCTTCATCAATTCGCCTGAAGTTTCAATGCTTACTTAATCAGGGTCAACTGCCTGTACAAGATCTACGGGAGCATCGAACTTCTTAAGTATGCTTCTGATCATTTCAGTTACCGCCCAGTTGGTCTTGCTGGCTTTTGGATGTGGTGCAAGAATGACTGCGTTTCTGGTTTTAAGAGCCATGAGGGACTTAACAACAGGAGTTGCTTCGCCGTTGGTTACGGGAATGATTGCCCCGATAACGCCCATTGGCTTCGCCCATTTTTCCATTCCCATCTTTTCATCTACTTCTACTAGACCAACGGACTTCTGCCCCTTCATCTGGAAGTAAGTACCTTTCACTTTACCAAACATTTTCAACTGCTTGTCACCTGGGACACCCATTCCGGATTCCTCAACAAGCATTTCTCCAAATTTAAGGGCAACATCAGGCTGAGTAAGAGCATAAGCAACTGCTGCAGTTAACTGGTCTACCTTTTCCTGTGTGTAGTTTTCAGCGATCTTTTGTGCAGCATGTCCTTTAGCAACCAAACCTGCTACATATTCTGCGTAATTAACTGACATTTTCTACATTCCTCCTTAAGAAAAATAAATTGATTTAATTAACATGATTATATTATGCAATGCTTATGCCAAAACTATGAATAAATCGGCCAAAAATAGGTCGCTCAACCTTAAAGCCTTGAAAATAGAAGGTGAAGTTGGATGTAGTATTTGGCATAAATACGTAAAAAGCGTAAGGGAATGTCAGATTATGGAGGAAAAGGGAAGGACGTTGATTCATAAATGTATCGATTTCATTGCACTTAATCGTTTATTAGTCAGAAATCGCCCTAGAATAAAGGAATCCAATTTGATACAGAATAGTATCGCTGATACTATTCTGTATCAGCGATATGATGTTTCTGAAGTTTGCGCACAATGGTAGGCTGACTGACACCTAAAGCTTTTGCCATTGCCCGGGTCGTTATGTATTTTTCCTGAGTCTTAAGCAGGATTTCACGCTCTGCATGATCCAGAGCCTTTTTCAGGCTTTTTACCGTGGCTGTGGTTGTAATATCGACTCCACTTGTGATTTCATGGATGAAGCTGGGCAGATTCTCCGGAAGAATGATTGTCCCCTTGGTTGTGATCACAAGCCGCTCGACAATATTTTGAAGCTCACGAACATTGCCGGGCCAGGTATATTTCATCAGAATGGCGATGGTTTTCGAGTCAATTTCTTTATGTTCTTTTAATTTTTTGTTATTTTGATTGAGAAAAATGCGAATCATAGGGATAATATCCTCAGGCCGCTCTCTGAGTGGAGGGATGCTGATCGGAACTACATTCAACCTGTAATATAAATCTTCTCTGAATTTTCCTTCATGGACCAAAGCCATCAAGTCTGTGTTTGTGGCCGAAATAATTCTAACATCGATGGGAGTGCTCTCCACACCGCCGACCCTTGTAATTTCACGTTCCTGGATTACCTGCAGCAGCTTGACCTGAAGATTCAGCGGAAGTTCGGATATTTCATCCAAAAAAATCGTTCCTTTCTCTGCGGTTTCAAACAGACCTTTTTTACCATCCCTTCGGGAGCCGGTAAAAGCGCCGCTTTCATATCCGAAGA
>JAQUYZ010000155.1 GCA_028691625.1 Eubacteriales bacterium | reverse complement strand
AACAAAGAGAGAAAACCCAATGTGATCCTGCTGCAGATGGAATCATTTTTTGATCCTACGCTAATGGAGAACATTCATTTTTCGTCGGATCCGGTCCCCAATTTCCGTGAATTAAAGGAGGACTACTCTGCCGGTTTTCTGACCGTTCCGTCCATTGGGGCTGGAACGGCAAACACCGAGTTTGAGATCATGTCCGGGATGAGAGTCCGGTTCTTTGGACCCGGCGAATACCCTTACAAATCAGTCCTGAAGGACAAAACCTGTGAAACCATTGCCTATGATCTTAAGCGGCTGGGCTATGGCACCCATGCTATTCATAACCACCGAGGTGCTTTTTACGGAAGGAATAAGGTGTTTTCAAACCTGGGCTATGATACCTTTACTTCCCTGGAATATATGAACAGCGTCACCAAAACACCGAAGAACTGGGCAAAGGACGGGGTATTGATTGAGGAGATCCTTGCAGCGCTCAACTCCACAAAGAGCGAGGATCTGATCTATACCATATCGGTCCAGGGACACGGGCAGTATCCGGCAACAAAGGTAATTGAAAATCCCGATGTAACGGTGACTGGCATCCCGGTAGAAAGTGAAGCCAATGCCTTTGAATATTATATCCAGCAGGTTCATGAGATGGATGAATTTATCGGTGAGCTCATCAAGGTTCTGAATGAGCTCGATGAACCGACGGTGCTGGCGATTTACGGAGACCACCTGCCGGGCCTGCCGATCAGCGACGCCGATCTGGTGAATAAAAACGTATACGAAACGCAATATGTGATTTGGGACAACATCGGCCTGGAAAAGCAGGACAAGGATCTTTACGCATATCAGCTGGCTGCAGAGATGCTAAACCAGATCGGAATTCATGAGGGGATTCTGACAAAATATCATCAGGATCACAGGCAGGATACCGACTATCTTGCGAATCTCAAAGCGCTTCAGTATGATATGCTTTACGGCAAGTCATTCGTTTTCGGAGGAACCAATCCATATGAGCCTACGAAAATGAAAATGGGCGTCAGGGAAATCAAGGTGGAACGGGTTGTTGAAATCGGCAAAGAATACTACATCAAGGGACAGAATTTTACGCCGTTCAGTAAAATTTCCATCGATGGAAAGGTTCTTGACACCATCTTTCTGGGCCCCACAGTCCTGGGCCTTCTGGAGGAAGTGAAACCAAAGGATGTATCCAGAATGAAGGTCAGCCAGGTTGAAAAGAATAATGAGATCCTGAGTACGACGGAGTAACGGCTGCACAGCTGGATTTCATGCAGCGTCCAAAGACAGGGGGGGAGCCCGTATGAATGCGGATACGGAAAATAAGCTGAGGCTAAGAGCGGCAAAAGAGGAAGATGTTCCGGTCATTTTAAAATTTATCCTTGAACTGGCTGAATATGAAGGTGTGAAAGACCGGATCCAAAGCACGGAGAAAGGACTTCGGGACGTTCTTTTTGACAGGCATATAACGGAGGCGCTGATCGCAGAATGGGAAGGAATCCCAATCGGCTTTGCAATCTGGGCCTACAGTTTCTCCACCTTTACCGGAAAACCGACGCTGTACATTGACGATCTCTATGTACAGGAGCCTTGTCGCGGCAAAGGGGTCGGCAGCAGATTATTTGCCCGCATTGCAGAGATTGCATGTGAAAAGGATTGCGGCAGGATCGATTGGTACTGTATGAACACCAACGGCTCCGGCATCGACTATTATCATAAGCTTGGCGCGGAGGAAATCGACTGGTTTAAGGTATTTCGGCTGAACAGAGCGCAGATTGAAGAGATGAGGGATGGAAGTTGAAGAGGATTGAAACAGAAAGACTGATTTTGAGAGATTGGAATGTGGACGACGTGGATGATCTTTATGAGTACGCAAAGAATCCGAACGTCGGTCCCCATGGAGGCTGGAAGCCCCATGAGAGCAGGTTGGAATCCCTGGAAATCATGCAGACCCTGTTTATTGACAAATATGAATCCTGGGCGATTGTTTATAAGGAGAACGGAAAGGTGATCGGTTCGATCGGGTATGAGCCGGACACGAAAAGAGCGGATGTCAGCTGCAAGGAGCTGGGCTACGCCATCGGCGAGGAATACTGGGGGAAAGGAATCATGACGGAGGCGGCCGGTGCGGTGATTCAATTTGGCTTTGATGAGCTTGCGCTGGATATGATAACCATATACAGGAATCCTCAAAATGAAAGATCGGGAAGGGTCATCGACAAATGCGGCTTCACCTATGAAGGTACCCTGCGCCGGGCATATAAAATATATGACGGCACCATTCGGGATGTCGCTTGCTACTCTATGACAAAAGAGGAATATCGCAATCGGGAAAAGAACAGACTGTAAACAGGAAACAGTAAGGCGGGATTCGAATGGACGAGAAAGAGAAGAACAATTTTATCTATATTCTTCAGTGCGCGGACGGCACACTGTACACCGGCTGGACAACAGATCTGGAAAGCAGGGTGAAAGCGCACAACAGCGGATCCGGCGCAAAATACACCCGTGGAAGAGGTCCTGTTCGCCTTTTATACAGTGAAGCCTTTGAAACAAAGGGAGAAGCCTTAAAACGGGAAAAGCAGATTCAAAAAATGACAAGAGCACGAAAATTGAAGCTTACTGGTATGGGAAACGAGGAACACTGAATGGAAGAAAACCCAACGGAAAAAATGAACGGGGGACCAATAGCGAGATACGATATGGGCGGTTTGAAGCTCGCCTTATGCGGACTTATCTTTACCGCGATCAATATACGGATACAGGGCTTTGACATTGTGCCCGATGTGATCGGATATCTCATTGTGATTAGAGGCCTGGGAAAAATTGAAAAATATGAGGTGAAATTTTCCGCGGCGAAAAAAACGGCGTATGTGCTTGCTGTGCTGGCTCTGTTCAACATCTACCAGGCACCCGCCTGGGAGCACTGGGGAACAGAGGCGACCGGTCTTGGACAGACGACGCAGGAATCTGTTTTTTTCAGCGCAGGCCTATTCGGCAATATCCCCTGGCTGGCAATGCTGTTTTTGTTTGCGGGTATGGCTGCGAGCCTTTACTTTACATATTCCATGTGCAAAGCAATGAAGGTGCTTTTGAACGGGGTGGGAGACCATGGGCTGGCAGGAGTCTGCGACGACCGGTGGAAGCTGATATTGGCGGCACAAATCGGCCTCCTGGTTTCTCTGCTGACCGCATTGCTGGGAGTGCCGTTCGCACTGATCCTTGTGATGGTATTCGGTTCACTTGCATTGATTGCGCTTATCCTGTTTCTTCTTTTAGTCAACCGTGCATATAAAAGTATCGACGGCAAAGCTGAAACCGCCTGCAGAGAAAAAGAATGCTTTTTAAATTTGAAAGATTTGATATAATGGTTAACATAGCAAAGATATCATTATAATTCAGGAGGATAAAAACATGAGGAAAATTGTTTCGACAAAAGCAGCGCCCGCTGCCATCGGCCCGTATTCACAGGGCAATCTATTCGGAAATCTCCTCTTTACTTCAGGGCAGGTTCCCCTTGATCCGGAAACCGGGGCTGTCGTGGGTACTACCATAGAAGAGCAGACGGAACAGGCTCTGAAAAACGTGAAAGCGATTCTGGAGGAAGCCGGAAGCTCCATGCAGAATGTGCTCAAGACCACAGTGTTTATCAAGAACATGAATGATTTTGCGGCGATGAACGCAGTCTATGCAAAGTACTTTACTGAAGGTTCGTTCCCTTCCCGCTCCGCCGTTGAGGTGGCGCGTCTGCCGAAGGACGTCCTGGTTGAAATTGAAACCATCGCATATCTCTAAACAAGCACCGGCAGAAAAACCAATATCTCAAGAGAGTTGAAACGAAGAGGTTATAAACGGATGATTTACCATAATTTCGATCAGATACTGGACAGAGTCCGTAAAAATCCCGTAAAGCGCAAGGTTGCCGTTGCCGGGGCAGCCGACAGGCATGTGCTCGAAGCAGTCACGGAGGCACAGCAAATGGGCATTATTGATCCTGTCCTTATCGGGGTGCCTGCCGATATCGCATGGCTGCTGGAAATAATGGACCTCAGCGGAGCGGGATTTGAAATCGTGGAGGCCAACTCGCCTGCCCGCTGCGGTGAAGCTGCTGTGAAATTGATCGGAGAAAAGAAGGCAGACTTCCTCATGAAGGGGATGATCGATACGAGAGATCTCCTGAGGCCCCTTGTGAAAAAAGAAAACGGTTTGCATCTCGGGAGAACCATGACCCATGTCGCTCTGGATGAAATCCCCGGAATGAGCCGGCTGACGGCACTGACCGACGGGGGTATGATTCCGTATCCGACACTAGAAGAAAAAAGGGATATCATTCTCAACGCAGTGGAAATGCTTCGCTCCCTCGGCTATGAAAAACCGTCGGTAGCCGTCCTCTGCGCAGTTGAAAAGGTGAATCCGAAGATGCCTGAAACCCTTGATGCGGAGGCGCTGGCGGCAATGAACCGGGAAGGTATCATTCCGGACTGCCACGTGGTCGGTCCGATCTCTTATGACATCGCAATGAGTGCCGCAATCGCCGAAGAAAAGAAATTTGACTGTCCCTTCTCCGGTGAATTCGATATTCTGGTAACGCCATCCATGGTGGCGGGAAACCTGCTGAATAAAAGTCTTATCGTGACGGCAGGCGCAAGAATGGCAGGGGTAGTCATGGGAGCGAAGGTCCCGGTTGTGGTCACCTCCCGCGGTTCAACCGCAACAGAAAAATTGCTGTCTCTTGCTATGGCATCCTTGATCGTTTAGAAATATTTTAACAGCCATGCGTGGCTGTTTTTTTCTTTGGCATAGGTTTCGATTCCATTGAGGGAAGTCGACTGGCCCTATGGTATTACAGCTGTCAAGAGTAATATTCAATGCGAATTCGTCATATAGATAGAATAGACAACCCTGAAGTTAGGAGAATATCCGGATGAAAAGAGTGGGAACCTGCAAATTCAACAAGGACAGAAGGCCGCTGAATAGAAAGGTCGATCAGGTTGAACGGATTGAGGATGTGAAAAACACGGGATCTGCTGATAAGATCATCCATCTTGGTATTATCGGAAGCAGGGAGGCAGAAGCTCAGTTTTTGAAAGAATCGAAGAATATCAGAGGGATTGAGGTTGTAGGTGTTTTTGATCCTGAAACCGTTGACTGGGGAAATGATTTCGAGGAGTTCTTAAAAACCAGCAGTGCTGTCTATATTGAAAGCTCAGCGCTGTCCATGGCGGAAACACTTCGATATATACTGAGACATAATAAGAATGTTCTGTTCGAGGCGGAGAAAGGCCTGGACCCGGAGGCGCTGAGGGCGCTGTACGATGAGGCGGAAGAAAACTCACTCGTCTTGCTGGAGGCGGTTAAAACAGCTTATTGTCCT